>NZ_JBEYKR010000228.1:0-7401 GCF_040703535.1 Streptomyces sp. NPDC007346 | reverse complement strand
CACCTCGCGGCGTTGCCGAAACGCCCGAATCGCTCCGCGATGAGGACGTTCCAGCGCCTTGCGATGCACCGCACCAGACGCCGCGGCCTCTCCGGCCCTGATCCGCCGGACACACCCTAGGCGCAAGCCCCCGGGTTCGGGCAGGCGGACGCCACAGGGGAGCGGGGCGCACCGGCTTCAGGCGGTGAAGCGGCCCGTACGGCGGATCTCGGGGAAGTCCGTGGTCGCGCCGTCCAGCCCCAGCGCCCGCGCGAGGCGCAGATGGTCCTGGGTGTTCACCACCCAGCCGATCACCTTGAGGCTCTCCGCGTGCGCCTGTTCCACGACCTCCAGGGTGAGCCGGCGGATGTTCAGCGCCAGTGTCGCCGCGCGCGCCGCCTTCGCCCGCTCCACGACGTCCCCGCCCCAGTGGCTGGCGACGAGGACCGTACGGACCCCCGGCACCAGCCGGGCGATCTCGGCGACGGCCTCGTCGTGGAACGAGGAGACCTCCACCCGCCCGACCAGATCGCGGGCCAGGATCACCTCCGCCAGGACCCTGGCGGCCGCCACGTCCTTGATCTCGGCCTGGAGCGGGGCGTCCACCGCGTCCAGGACCTCCTCGAAGACCGGGACCCGTTCCCCCTTCCCGGCGTCGAGCTCCCGCAGCTCCGCCAGGGTCTTGCCGGCGATCGGCCCGGTGCCGTCGGTCGTGCGGTCCACGTCGGCGTCGTGCATCACGGCGAGAGCGCCGTCCTTGCTGAGGTGGAGGTCCAGCTCGATGGCGTCCATCCCGGCCGCTTCCGCGCGGACGAAGGAGCGCAGGGTGTTCTCGGGCTCGACGCCCATCACTCCGCGGTGACCCAGGGTGAGAAAGGACAAGGCGACCTCGTTTCCGCCGGCGGCCGACCGCCGACTGCTGCTGCCCGCACGGAGCTACGGCACTACGGAACTGGGGAGGGTAGTGGCCGGGGCCGTGGATGTCTGCCACCGTGCGGGCCCGGTCGGCCGGAGGGGGCGGGGGCTGATGGAACTGTGCGCACGACCGGCTTACGACAGGAAAAACGGCGGTGACCATAGGGGGTCGGCAGGATAATCTCCAGGGCTTCACTTGTGTGAAGCAACCCGGCGCGGCTACGGTGGCTCTACGCGAGGTTCTCCCGTGGAGGAAGTGTTATGACGGAAATTCTTGTGCACGATGCCACCGACGGCGCGATAACTACTGCCCCCCGGGTGGTCGAGCACCCGGCCTGGCCCGCGCTCAGGGATGCCGTCGAGGAGATCCGCCCCTGGCAGTCCAAGGACGGCTCCATCGACTTCGACGCCGAGGGCGCACCGTCCCCCGCCACCGTCGAGCGCGTCGTCGAGCGGGTGATCGGCGCGGTGGAGGAGCTCTCCCCGCTGCTGCCGCACGACGCCGAATACCACCGTGCGCTCGTCACCGACCTGCGCCGCTGGGCCGCCGACGGCTTCCGCGTACCGGACTTCCTGGACTCGCTGCTCGCCTTCCAGCCCGCGCGGAACCGTGTCGACGGCCTCCAGCACCTGGTCGTCTTCCCGATGTACACGCAGAACGGCAACCCGGACCGCAACGTCGAAGCGGTCGTGCTGAAGATGGTCTGGCCCGAGTGGCTCGCCGACCTCGAAGCCACCCGCTACGACAACCCGCTCTTCTGCGGGATCACCTTCGAGGACTTCACCGCCGGGTACGACACCAACTCCGCGGTGCTCTTCCCCGAGACCATCGCCGTGCGCGAGGCCCCCGAGCGCTTCAGCTGGGGCGGCATCTTCTGCGACCGCGAGGCCGCCCGCTTCCGCCGCGTCACCGAGGCCTCCGTCGAGCTGCTCGGCCTGGAGCTGCCCGAGGACATCCGCGAGATGGTCGGCGACCAGCAGCGATGCGAGCAGGCGTTCGTCCTGTGGGACATGGTCCACGACCGCACCCACAGCCACGGCGACCTGCCGTTCGACCCGTTCATGATCAAGCAGCGCCAGCCGTTCTGGATGTACGGCCTGGAGGAGCTGCGCTGCGACCTCACCGCCTTCAAGGAGGCCGTGAAGCTGGAGGCCGAGGGCAACGCGCACGGCCGTGACGTCCAGTACGCGGTCCTCTTCGACCGGATGTTCCGCTTCCCCGTCACCGGCGAGCGCGTCCGCAACTACGACGGCCTCGGCGGTCAGCTGCTCTTCGCCTACCTGCACAAGCACGACGTCGTCCGCTGGACCGACAACACGCTGAAGATCGACTGGGAGCTGGCCCCCCAGGTCACCAACCAGCTCTGCGCCGAGATCGAGAAGCTCTACCGCGACGGCATCGACCGCCCCAAGCTGGTCCACTGGTTCGCCGCCTACGACCTGGTCTCCACCTACCTCGCCCCGCACCCCGGGTCCACCTGGGCCAAGGGTCCCGACGCCCTGGACCTCACTCAGCCCCCTCGCAAGCTCGTCGACGACGTGCTTCCGGACGAGTTTCCCCTGAGCATGTTCTATGAGGCGCTCGCCAAGAAGCTGAAGCACGTGATTGCCTCCACCAAGGGAATCACCGCCGCGAGCGCCGAGCAGGCAGCCGCGTGAACGCATCTCCCGAGGAGGCGGTGGCCATGAACAAGACCGGTAAGGGTGAGGGGACAGGTGTGCTCGAAGGTGCTGTGATCGCGGTCGCCGGAGCGGCGGGGCCCGCGGGCCGCGCGACGCTGCTGCGACTGGCGGAGGCCGGTGCGACCGTCGTCGGCTGCGACGCCAATCCTGAGCGGCTCGCCGAGGCGGTGGACGCCGCCCGCTACGCCCACGGCGGCGCGACCGTCACCGGGGAGACCGTCGACCTGTTCGACCTCGACGCGGCCCGGGACTGGGCCCAGCGGACCGAGGCTGAGTTCGGCCGGATCGACGGCCTGGTCCACCTCGTCGGCGGCTGGCGCGGCAGCGCCACGTTCCAGGAGACCAGCCTCGCGGACTGGGAACTGCTGGAGAAGCTGCTCATCCGCACCGTCCAGTCCACCTCCCTGGCCTTCCAGGAACCCCTCCAGCGCAGCGACAAGGGCCGGTACCTGCTGATCAGCGCCGCCGGTGCCGGCAAGCCCACCGCGGGCAACGCCGCGTACTCCGCCTCCAAGGCCGCGGCCGAGGCCTGGACCCTCGCGCTCGCCGACGCCTTCCGCAAGGCGGGGGGCGAGGACGGCCCCGCGGCCGCTGCTGCGATCCTGGTGGTCAAGGCACTGGTGAACGACGCGATGCGCGCCGAGCGCCCGAATGCGAAATTCGCGGGCTTCACCGACGTCGCGGAGCTGGCCGAGGCCATCGCCGGCGTCTGGGACGAGCCCGCCCCCGAAGTGAACGGAAGGCGCCTGTGGCTGACCCCGCAAACGTGAGGACCGACGCGCGAGCGCACCACGACCCGCAGGTGCGCGGGTTCGCCAGCGACAACTACGCCGGCGCGCACCCCGAGGTCCTCGCGGCCATCGCCCTCGCCAACGGCGGCCACCAGGTCGCCTACGGCGAGGACGACTACACCGGCCACCTCCAGCGCGTCATGCACAGCCACTTCGGCCCCACCGCCGAGGCCTTCCCGGTCTTCAACGGCACCGGAGCCAACGTGGTCGCCCTCCAGGCGCTCACCGACCGCTGGGGCGCGGTCATCTGCGCCGAGTCCGCGCACATCAACGTGGACGAGGGCGGCGCGCCCGAGCGGATGGGCGGCATCAAGCTCCTGACCGTACCCACGCCGGACGGCAAGCTCACCCCCGAGCTCATCGACCGGCAGGCGTACGGCTGGGAGGACGAGCACCGGGCCATGCCGCAGGCCGTCTCGATCACCCAGAACACCGAGCTGGGGACCGTCTACACCCCCGACGAGATCCGCGCCATCTGCGACCACGCCCACGAGCGCGGCATGAAGGTGCACCTCGACGGGGCCCGGATAGCCAACGCCGCCGCCTCCCTGGACGTGCCGATGCGGACGTTCACGAACACCGTCGGCGTCGACGTGCTGTCCTTCGGCGGCACGAAGAACGGCGCCCTGTTCGGCGAGGCCGTCGTGGTGCTGAACCCCGACGCGGTCCGGGCGATGAAGCACCTGCGCAAGCTCTCCATGCAGCTCGCCTCCAAGATGCGCTTCGTCTCCGTCCAGCTGGAGGCGCTGCTCGCCAAGGACCTGTGGCTGCGCAACGCCCGGCACGCCAACGCCATGGCCCAGCGGCTCGCCGAGGGCGTCCGGGCGATCGACGGCGTGGAGATCCTCTACCCGGTCCAGGCCAACGCCGTCTTCGCCCGGCTGCCGCACGCGGTCAGCGAGCGGCTGCAGAAGCGCTTCCGCTTCTACTTCTGGGACGAGACCGCCGGCGACGTCCGCTGGATGTGCGCGTTCGACACCCGGGAGGACGACGTCGACGCCTTCCTCCAGGCACTCAAGGAAGAGATGGCCCGGTAGCGGACCCTTCCATTGCATGAGTATGCGGCCGACCGGAAATCGATTGATTCCCGGTCGGCCGCTTCGTACGCTCCGGGGCCATGGAACTGATCCAGCAAACCCCGGACATCGCCGCCTATCTGGCCGCCGACGAAGTCATCGACCACGGACATCCTGTCGTGAGGGAGACGGTGGCCGAGCTGACGCACGAGGCCGACGACGCATACACATACGCCCGTACCGCCTTCGCGTACGTACGCGACACCATTTCGCACTCCGCGGACTCGGGCGATCCACGCGTCGCCCGGCGCGCCTCCGAGGTCCTCGCCACCCGCAACGGCATCTGCTACGCCAAGTCCTTCGCGCTCACCGCGCTGCTCAGGGCCCGCGGTATCCCGGCGGGGCTCTGCTACCAGAGGCTCACCGACGACGACGGGACCGGCCCGGGGGTGCACGGCCTGGTGGCGCTGCGGCTCCCCGGCCACGACCGCTGGGCCCGGGTGGACCCCCGGGGCAACAAACCGGGTGTCGACGCGCGGTTCTCCCTCGGGGCCGAGCGGCTGGCCTGGGCGGTACGCGAGGAGATCGGCGAGGTGGACTATCCGGCCCTCCACGCCACCCCGCCCCCCGAGATCCTCCGCGCCCTGCACGGCGTCCGCGACCGCTCGGAACTCCTGCGGAGCCTCCCCACACACCTGTGAGCCCCCGGCGGCGCGCGCCGGGGGCTCACAGGAAAGGCGGGTGGGTCAGCCGAGCTCGCGGACCTGGGCGGGGGTCGGGGCCGTACCGCCGAGATGGGCGGGCACCCACCACGTGTCGGCCGCGTCCTTCGGGCGCACCGGGTACGCCCGCTGAGCGGCCTCCAGCAGCTCCTGCACGCGCTCCCGCAGCCGCCGGGTGATCGCACCGGCGTACTGGTCGGCGGGCGCCTCCACGGGCTCGCCGACCCGGATGGTGATCGGGATGTGGCTGCGCCTGAAGTTGCGCGGCCGCCCCTTGGTCCAGATCCGCTGGGTGCCCCACAGCGCCATCGGGATCAGCGGGACCCCGGCCTCCTGGGCGAGGCGCGCGGCACCCGACTTGAAGCTCTTCAGCGTGAACGACTGCGAGATGGTCGCCTCGGGGAAGACGCCGACGATCTCACCGGAACGCAGCGAGCGCAGCGCGTGCGCGTACGCGTCCTCGCCCTGGTTGCGGTCGACCGGAATGTGCTTCATCCCGCGCATCAGCGGACCGGAGACCTTGTGCCGGAAGACCGATTCCTTCGCCATGAAGCGGACGAGCCGCTTCTGCGGCAGGGCGCCCAGCCCGGTGAAGATGAAGTCGAGATAGCTGATGTGATTGCTGACCAACACCGCGCCGCCGGTCTTCGGGATGTGCTCCGAACCCTGAGTGTCGATCTTCAGGTCGAGCGCCTTGAACAGTGTGCGAGCGGCGCCGATGACCGGTCGATAGACGAGTTCTGCCATCTGGGGAAGACCCTTCTTCAGCGCCTGGGGAGGATTCTCCCGGCGGAAGTTACGCAGCCGTAGGTTTTCGGCATTGTGGCGATGCTGCCCCATGCGCGGGCCCGTGGCCAGTCCCGGTGGGCCCGGAACGCGAGATTCTCGTCACGTGCGCGTCGCCTCCAAGCTGCGGGAATGTCCTGCGGCCGGCCGGTGCTGACTCCTTACGATGAGCTCTGATCAGGAGGCGGCAGTGGACGGCGCGACACCCCGGCAGCGGCTCGACGCGGCCCAACTCGGCGCGGAACTGGGGGAGCGGGCGACGCTCGTACAGTTCTCCAGCGCCTTCTGCCAGCCGTGCCGGGCCACCCGCCGCAGGCTGGTGGAGGTGGCCGCCATGGTCGAGGGGGTCGCGCACATCGAGATCGACGCCGAGGCGCATCTCACGCTGGTGCGGCGGCTCGACATCACGAAGACGCCGACCGTGCTCGTGCTCGACCGCGCGGGCGAGGTGGTCCGCCGCGCCTCCGGCCAGCCCCGCACCGTCGACGTCGTCGCGGCCCTGGGGCGGGCCATATGACGGACCGTGACGCATCTCCCACATGGCGGAACACCCTTGACTGCACCCACCACGCATCGTCAGTCTGACGCTATGCCGCCAGAACTCCTTCTCTACGGCCGGGTCCATGTGGACCTCGCACGCCACGCGAGTGCGCGCTGTCCGGGTGCCTGAGCAACCACGCCCCCGTACGCCCCTCCCGCAGAAGGACACCGTCATGACGGCCTCGCCCGAACTCGCCCCCACCCTCAAGGCCTCGCCGGAGCTTCTGCGCTCCGTCTTCCGCCGCCATGCCGCGGGAGTCGCCGTGATCACGGCGACCGGTGACGGCCGGCCGGTCGGGTTCACGGCCACCTCGCTCAACTCCGTCGCCGCCGAGCCCCCGCTGGTCTCCTTCGGCATCGGGACGTCCTCCTCCAGCTGGCCGGTGCTGGCCGAGGCCGAGCACGTCGGCGTGCACATACTCGGCGAGCACCAGCAGGAGCTGGCCGCCACCTTCGCCCGCAGCGGCGCCGACCGCTTCGGCCCGTCCACCGACTGGAGCAGCGGCCCCGAGGGTGTTCCGCTGCTGGCGGACGTCTCCGCCTGGCTGGTCTGCCGGGTCGTGGCCCGCGTCCCGGCCGGCGACCACCGCATCGTGATCGCCGAGGCCGTGGCCGGTGATCCGTCGGGGGCCGGCCGGCCGCTGGTCTACCACCAGGGGCGCTTCACGGCTCTGCGAGACTGAGGGCGAGCAAGCCGCGCGCAGGGGGCGTTCCGCCGTTGGCAAGGTCACAGTGCGGAGCGCTTGCTCAGGGGTAAGAGACTGGGTGTACTGGCGAGTAATATCGGCTGGGAGCCCGGTCGGCCTGACCGGAAACGGCCCTGTAAGGCGCCTATGCTGCGTGCAACAAGGCAGCCCAGAAATGACGATGCAGTAGGAGAGCCGGCGTGAGCTTGAGGATCGTTGTCTGTGTGAAGTACGTGCCCGACGCGACCGGTGACCGGGGTTTCACCGATGATCTGACGGTGGA
>NZ_JBEYKR010000227.1:0-7436 GCF_040703535.1 Streptomyces sp. NPDC007346 | reverse complement strand
GGGGGGGGCCCACCGGGCCCCCCCCGGGGCGGGCGGCCGCGGGGCCGCCCCCCCCGCAGCACGCGGGGCTGCGCGGCCGCCGTACAGAGCTGCGCCCCCACCGGTCGGTGAACCGGTGGGGCCTCGGCGATTCACGCAGGCAGGAGGGGGGCGCCTGCATGAACTCGGGTCATGGGGTCTTGTACCCGCTGAGCGCCGGATCGCACCTGGAATCTTCCGTGGGGCGCGGCCCGGGGGCCGGGCGCCCGGTCGGCGGACGCGCGGCGGCGGTCAGCGGATCTCGGGACTTTCGCCGGCCGCTGTCAGCTCGGCCAGTTTCTGGAATTCACCCAGGTCGTAGTTGGCGAGCGCCGAATCGAGGTTGGTCAAAGCCCCGAGGTGTTCCACAAAACCCTGGGGGTCGTATTCGATCTGGAGCGCGACCCGGCTGGAACGGTCGTCCAGCCGGTGGAACGTGACCACCCCGGCGTGATGGACCCCTTCGGTCGTCCGCCAGGCGATGCGGTTCTCGGGCACGACCTCCGTCAGCTCCGCGACGAACCCCTTGTCCGCCCCAGGAAGCGACAGCTGCCAGGCGAAACGGCGCTCGTCGAGCGGGTCGACCCGCTGCACGTGGCTCAGGAACTTCGGCCACTGGGTGACATCGCTCCACAGCGCCCAGGTGACGGCGACCGGTGCCTTGATGTCGACGGTCTCGACGATGGAGGAGGACATGCGCGACCACCTTGCTTTCCCTCGGGTGCGGTTCGCGCTGCCTAGTACCCCGCATTCCCTCCGCCCACGCGGAGCCGGCCGACGGAAAACCTTTATGAGGCGCATACTCGAAGACAGTCGGCATTGTTTGGAGGGCTCCATGATTGTCCTCGGTGTCATTCTGCTGGTGATCGGTCTGGTGACCGGCGTCTCCATCCTCTGGACCATCGGCATCGTTCTCGCGGCCATCGGCCTGGTGTTCTGGGTCCTGGGAGCGACGGGCCGCGCGGTGGGCGGAAGGCGTCACTACTGGTAGCCCGCCGGGCGGGCGCCCCGCATCCGCGTACGGCCGTCGCCGCCGCTCCCGTACGGGGGTGCCGGCGACGGCCGTTGTCAGTGGTGTCTTTTACGGTGTGAGCAGTGAGACCCGCCGGAACGGCCGCGGGTCCGCCCTGGGGAGGGGTCTGCCATGTCTGCCGCGTCCACCGCGTCGACGACGTATCTGGAGCTGTCACAGGAAGGCGCCGGTGCGCACAAGTTCTACGAGGTGACCGTCGACGGCCTGGTGGTGACGGTGCGCTACGGCCGGATCGGCGCCGCCGGGCAGACCCAGACGTCGACGTTCGCCACCCTCGCCAAGGCGCAGGCCGCCGCGGCGAAGAAGGTGGGGGAGAAGGTCCGCAAGGGTTACGCCCCGGCCGTCCCCGGGCAGCGCGCACCACGGTCGGTGACCCGCCGCCAGGTGACGTCGGCCCCCTCCACGGCGCGCGCCGTGGCCCCCGTGCTGTGGCGTTTCCGTACGGGCTCCTCGGCGTTCGGCATCCACGTCGACGACGAGCGGTGCTGGGTGGGCAACCAGGCGGGCGATGTCTACACCCTGGACCACGACGGCGGCATCCTCGCCCGCTTCAGCCTCCCGGACGGGGTGAAGTGCCTGGTCGCCGACGACTTCTGGATCTACGCGGGCTGCGATGACGGCCGTGTCTACGACCTCTCCTCCAAGCTGCCGTTCGCGGCGTACGACATCGCGGCCGACGTCGACATCTTCTGGCTCGACATCCACGAGGGCCTGCTGAACGTCTCGGACCGCGCCGGCCGGCTGACCGTCATCGACCACGAGGACGAGCACCAGTGGGCGCGCCGCAGCCAGGGCGAGCACGCCTGGATGGTCCGCGCCGACGACCGGGCGGTCTACCACGGCCACCACCGCGGCGTCACCGCCTACGCGCCGGACGGCGGCGGCGAGTTGTGGCACACGCCGACCCGGGGCGGGGTCCTGTTCGGCTGGCAGGAGGACGACGCGGTGTACGCCGGGACGGCGCACCGGGTGGTCCAGCGGCTGTCGAAGGCCACCGGAGCGATCGAGGCCACGTTCGCCTGCGACAGCGCGGTCTACTCGTGCGCCACCTCGCCCGGCGGCCGGTTCGTCTTCGCGGGTGACGCCTCGTCGTCCGTGTACTGCTTCGACCAGGACGGCACGCGCCTGTGGAAGCTCGGTACGGGCGGCGGGTCGGCGCTGTCGATGCAGTACCGCGACGGGCGGCTGTACCTGGTGACGACCGACGGTTCGCTGGTCTGCGTGGACGCGAGCGAGCCGGCCGTCACCGCGGCCCAGCAGGGCACGGTGCCGGCGCCCCGTGACGTCAAGCTGGCCGCGGCGCTGCCGACCTACGCCCCCGCCACGGCCGCGGCCGCGGTCACCACCGTGGCCCACGCCCCCGCCGGGTCGGTCGTCGTCGAGTGCGTCCAGGACGCCGGCGGCCGCCTGCGCGTGCACGTGGTGTCCGGGGGCTACGACACCTCCTGGAACGTCCAGTTCCCCCGTGCGATACGGCAGCCCGGCGCGCGGTACGTGGTGGACGCCCTGCACGCGGCGGCCGGTGGCTTCTACCGGGTCCGGGGCGACATCCGCCGGCTCCAGTGAGCCCCGCCGGAGGGTGGACCGGCCGCCCCGGCCCACCCTCCGGCCACTCCGGCCCGGACCCGCCCCGGCGGAATACCTGGCGGTGCACCTGTCCCCGTGATGGGAGCGCTTCCATCACCTCCGGAACTCCTTGTCCGCAAGGTGATTGCGTCGGACTGCTTGACATGTACCGGCTGTCGCGCCACCTTGGGAGCGCTCCCACAGTCAGTCCCGCACCACCTCGCACGCCTCACCTCCTGAGCACCACGTACCCCTGAACCCGTCCGCCGGCATGCCGTGGCGGACGTACGAGAGGAGCACGGAGCCGCAATGAGAAGCAGAGGCACCACCCCGCACGCACCGCGCAGGCGAGCGGTCGCCGCACTGTCCGCCCTGGTCCTGGGCGCGTCCCTGGCGATCGCCTTACCCGGTCAGGCTTCGGCCGCCGACCGCGTCGACAACCCCTACGTCGGCGCCACCGCCTACGTGAACCCCGACTGGTCCGCCAAGGCCGCCGCCGAACCGGGCGGCAGCGTCATCGCGGACGAGCCGTCGTTCGTCTGGATGGACCGCATCGCCGCGATCGGCGGCACGCCCGGCGCCCGAGGCCTGCGTGAGCACCTCGACACGGCGGTGAGCCAGGGAGCCGACCTCTTCCAGGTCGTCATCTACAACCTCCCGGGCCGCGACTGCGCCGCACTCGCCTCCAACGGTGAACTCGGCCCCACCGAACTCGGCCGCTACAAGAGCGAGTACATCGACCCGATCGCCGACATCCTCGGCGACCCCGCCTACGCGAACCTGCGCATCGTCACCCTCATCGAACCCGACTCGCTGCCCAACCTGGTCACCAACGCGGGCGGCACGGACGGTTCGACGCCGGAGTGCGCGACGATGAAGGCGAACGGGAACTACGAGAAGGGCATCGGGTACGCCCTCCACACGCTCGGCGCCCTCCCCAACATCTACAACTACGTCGACGCGGCCCACCACGGCTGGCTCGGCTGGGACTCCAACTTCGTCCCCGCGGCGGAGCAGTTCAAGAAGGCCGCCACGGTCGAAGGCGCCTCCGTCTCCGATGTGCACGGCTTCATCGTGAACACGGCGAACTACTCGGCGCTCAAGGAACCGCACTTCAAGGTGACCGACTCCGTCAACGGGACCACGGTGCGCCAGTCCTCCTGGGTCGACTGGAACTACTACGTGGACGAGCTCTCGTTCGCCCAGGACCTGCGCACCGAGCTGGTCCGCCAGGGGTTCGCCTCCGACATCGGCATGCTCATCGACACCGCCCGCAACGGCTGGGGCGGACCGTCCCGGCCCTCCGGCCCTGGGCCTTTGACCAGCGTCGACGCCTATGTCGACGGCAGCCGCACCGACCGCCGTATCCACGCCGGCAACTGGTGCAACCAGAGCGGCGCCGGCGTCGGCGAGCGCCCGACGACCGCCCCCGAGCCCGGGATCGACGCCTACGTGTGGGCCAAGCCGCCGGGCGAGTCCGACGGCAGCAGTGAGCCCATCGACAACGACGAGGGCAAGGGCTTCGACCGGATGTGCGACCCCACGTACACCGGCAACGGCCGCAACGGCTTCAACCTCACGGGCGCCCTGCCCGACTCCCCGGTCGCCGGACACTGGTTCTCCAGCCAGTTCCAGGAGCTGCTCCGCAACGCCAACCCGCCGCTGGGCGGCGGCAACGGCGGCGAGGAGGACACCCAGGCGCCGACCGCGCCCACGGGCCTGCAGGTGACGGCCAAGTCCAGCGGCAGCGTCACCCTGACCTGGACGGCGTCCACGGACGACAGGGCGGTCACCGGGTACGACGTCCTCCGCGGCGGCGCGGTCGTGGGTTCCACCACTTCGACGACCTTCACCGACACCGGCCTGAGCGCGTCGACCGCCTACAGCTACTCGGTCAGGGCCAAGGACGCGGCGGGCAACGTATCGGCGGCGTCGGCAGCCCTTCCGGTCACCACGGAAGCGGGCGGTGGCACGGGAACGGGCGCCCTCAAGGTCCAGTACCGGAACACCGACGCCTCCCCGACCGACAACCAGATCCGGATGTCCCTCCAGGTGGTCAACACCGGGGCGAGCGCGGTGGACCTGTCCACGGTGACGGTCCGCTACTGGTTCACCCCCGAGGCCGGGGCGAGCACCTTCTCCACCGCCTGCGACTACGCGGTGCTGGGCTGCGGCAGCGTGACGCACGGGGTCCACCCGGCGAGCGCGCCGGCCCCCGGCGCCAGCCACTACCTGGAGGCCGGCTTCGGCAGCGGCACCCTGGCGGCGGGCGCCTCAACCGGGGAGATCCAGCTGCGCGTCAACAAGAGCGACTGGTCCTCCTTCGACGAGGCCGACGACTACAGCCGCGCCACCAACACCGCCTATGCCGACGCCCCGGCGATCGGCGTCTACGTCGGCTCCACCCTCGCCTGGGGCACCGCCCCCTGACCCCACCCGCCGACGGACCCATCCGCCGCCCCTCTCCCGCCGCACGGGGGGGGAGGGGCGGCCGGTTTGTTCACGCGAGTGCAACGCCGGGCGCCTGTCCGGAACCCGGGGCCCCGCCTACCGTGGACGGGTGACCCTCCCCGCCCTGTACCGCAGACTGCACGTGGACCTGGCGCGCACGTGCGCCTCCCTCTGTTGACGAGCCCGACTCCGCCCCGTACGACAACAGCCGCGAGCACAGGGAGAGATGGGCATGACCACCGTCACCACCACGCACGAGATACGCCGGGCCGGACCGAGGATCGGCGCCGAGGTGATCGGCGTCGACCTCACGCAGCCCGTCGACGAGGCCACCGCCGACCAGCTGCGCCAGGCCTTCCAGGAGCACAAGGTGCTGGTGTTCCGCGACCAGCACCTGACCCCCGATCAGCATGTCGAGGCCGTACGTGTCTTCGCGGAGCCGTTCGACCACCCCACCGCCGTCAAGGACACCGCCAACCCGCTGGTCTACCCGTACAACGTCCGGCAGACGGGCAAGGCGAGCACCTGGCACATCGGCGGGCTGTGGCGCAGCCCCGTCTTCGCCGTCGAGTCGCTCACCTACCAGGAGGTGCCCGAGCTGGGCGGGCACACCCTGTGGGCCGATCTCCAGGCCGCGTACGACGATCTGTCGGAGCCCTTCAAGGCGCTGCTCGCCTCGGTGAGCGCCACCTACGACGCCGACCCGCGGAACTACGCCCAGGGGAAGAAGCGGACCGCCGTCGCGGAGACCGTGGAACACCCGGTCGTCCTCGAACACCCCGTCACCGGGCGCAAGGGGCTCTTCATCAGCACCTCGGCGCTCGGACTCACCGGCGTCACGCCGCAGGAGGGCAAGGCGCTCCTGGACCACCTTCTCCGGCACGCCTCGTCGCCCGACTACACCATCCGCTTCGGCTGGAGCCCCGGCGACTTCGTCCTGTGGGACAACCGGGCGACCTGGCACTACGCCGTGGACGACTACGGCGACGGGGCCCGCGTCTACCGCAAGGTGATCGGGGTGGAGCGCCCGCAGGCCGAGGCCGCCTCCTCCTGACGCCGTCCGCGACCCGCTCCCCGTGCTCCCCGCCGCCGTGCGCCGTACGGGTGAGCGGGTCGCGCCGCCGGGAATACCGGGCCCGGACCTCGGTTGATCACACCATGACTTCTCAGACGCACGAGGCATTCGGACGGGTCGGCATCTGGAGCAGCGCGCTGCACGCGTCGCGGACGGACGACGCGGGCAGGAAGGCGATCACGGAGGCGGTCGCCGAACTCGAAGAGCTGGGGTACGGCACCCTCTGGATCGGCGGCAGCCCCTCACCCGACGACGCGGCGGCCGTCGTCGCCGCCACCCGCACGGCCAGGGTGGCCACCGGCATCCTGAACATCTGGAGCCACACCGCCGAGGAGGTGGCGGCGCGGGTCGCCGCCCTCGAGACGTCCGCGCGCGGGCGCTTCGTCCTCGGTCTGGGCGTCAGCCACGGCCCGATGGTGCCGCAGTACGCCAAGCCGTACAGCGCGATGGTCGGCTACCTCGACGCGCTCGACGCGGCGACCCCGTCCGTGGAGCCCGGGGAGCGGGTCCTGGCGGCGCTCGGCCCGAAGATGCTGAAGCTCGCGGCCGACCGGGCGCTGGGCGCGCACCCGTATCTCGTCACCACCGAGCACACGGCCGAGGCCCGCGAGGCGCTCGGCCCCGACGCCCTGCTCGCCCCCGAGCTGACCGTCGTGGTCGACACCGACCTCGACCGGGCGCGCACCACAGCGCGGAACATGCTGGAGATGTACCTCCAGCTGCCCAACTACACCGCCAACCTGCTCCGTCTGGGCTTCGCGGAGAGCGACTTCGAGGACGGCGGAAGCGTCCGCCTCCTCGACGCCCTCTTCGCGCTGGGCGACGCCGAGCACGTGAGGGGCCGGACCAGGGAGTACCTCGACGCGGGCGCCGACCACGTGGCGCTCCAGGTGCTCACCGCCGACGAGGGCGGCGCCGGACTGCCCAGGGCCTCATGGCGCGAGCTGGCGGAGGCGTTCGGCGACGAGCTGTAGGACGGGCCGCCGGGCGAGCCCGGCGAGCCGGTCGGGCCGGGCGAGGCGGGTCCAGGCGGTCGAGCCGGTCGAGCCGGTCAAGCCGGGCGTCGCCGGTCGGTACGGTGGCCGACGCGGTGCCCGTCGTCGGGTATCTGCGCCCCGATCGAAGACCTCGGCCTGCCGCAAGCGCCGCCCTGGCGGGTCTCCGGTGCTGGGCGGGCGACCGGCGCATCTGGCCGAGTTTCGACTGCCCGACGGGCCGTCGGCTCCAGATCAGGGTGGCCGGCTCTTGCGTACCGCCCGTGTTACTTGCGCTTCATCGACAGGAAGAACTCGT
>NZ_JBEYKR010000226.1:0-7469 GCF_040703535.1 Streptomyces sp. NPDC007346 | reverse complement strand
CTGTGGCTCGTCATTGGCTGGCGTGGGCGTCTTGGGCACGCATCGACAAGGCGACCCGCTCGGCCGTACCGATGGGGATCTCCCCTACCACGGTGTACGGTCCTTGTCGACCTTCTCCGTGCGCTCCAGCTCGCCCCAGACGATGTACCGGTACTTCGACGTGTAGACCGGGGTGCAGGTCGTCAGCGTGATGTAGCGGCCGGGCTTCTTGACGCCCGACTCCTCGGGGACCGGCTGGATCACATCGACGTTGAACTTCGAGGTCTCGGGGAGCGACTTGTAGACCTTGTAGACGTACCAGACGTCCTTGGTCTCGAAGACGACCGCGTCACCGTTCTTCAGCTTGTCGATGTTGTGGAACTTGGCGCCGTGCCCGTCCCGGTGCGCGGCCAGCGTGAAGTTGCCCTCGTCGTCCCAGGGGAGGGCGGAGGGGACCGGGTCCGTGTAGTAGCCCGCGATGCCGTTGTTCAGGGTCTCGGGGTCGGTGCCCTTCTTGACCAGCACCTCGCCGTTCTTCATGGCGGGGACGTGCAGGAAGCCGATGCCGTCCTTGGTGTCCAGGGCGCCCGGACCCTCCGCCCACTTGCTGCGGACCGTGTCGCCCTGCTTGCCGGCCTCCCGGTCGGCGAGCACGTTGGTCCACCACAGGGAGTACGCAACAAAGAGCGCGAGCACCAGGCCCGCGGTGATCAGCAGCTCGCCGAAGACGCTGACGGCCGTGGCGATGGGGTGCCTGCCGGGGCGGGGTGCCGGGGGCGTGGACATGTCGGTCCGCTCGTCGTGCTCGGTCCTCGCTGCCACCGCACCGCCCCTGTCGTGATGATGTTCAGCCCACGAGCGCCTTGGGCTTTCCCTCGCCGCGCGGCCGTTCGTCGACCATCTTGCCCCAGACGATCAGCCGGTAGGTACTCGTGAACTCCGGTGTGCAGGTCGTCAGCGTGATGTACCGGCCCGGCTCGGTGAACCCGGATCCGACCGGGATCGGTTCGATCACCGAGATGTTGGACGGCGAGGTCTGCGGCAGGATGCTGGTCATCTCGTACGTGTAGTACGCGTCCCGTGTCTCGACCACGATCGGGTCTCCGGGGCTGAGTTTGTTGACGTAGCGGAACGGTTCTCCGTGGGTGTTGCGGTGGCCGGCCACCGCGAAGTTCCCCTGCTCGTCCTCGGGCATCGCCGTCTTGAGCTTGCCCTCGCCGTAGTGGCCGAGCATGCCCCGGTCGAGGACCTTCTCCTTGTTGATGCCCTCGGCGATCGGGACGACGACGTCCAGCTTGGGGATGTGCATGATCGCGAAACCCTGGCCGGGCGCGAACACCCCGGGCTTGCCCGCACCGTTGGCCCATTCCTCCTGGATCTTGTTCGCCTCCTTGCCTGCGATCTGCTCGGCCCGGACGTTGGTCCACCAGAGCTGGTAGGTGACGAACAGCAGCATCAGGACGCCCAGCGAGATGAAGATCTCGCCGACGGCCCGGCTGGCGACCACGGCCGGACTGTCCTTGGCCGCCTTCGCCGCGCGCCGCGCCTCCACCCGGGACAGGGGAGCGGCGGGCGTGGCCGCCGCCGGTGCGGAAGCCGGTCCCGTACGACGGCGGCCGCGGCCCTTGGCCGCCCTGCGCCGCTCGGCACGCCCTCCGGTGACCGGGTCGGACGGGTCGGACAGGTGGGACGGGTGGGACGGGTCGGACGGGTCGGGCAGGTGGGACTGCTCGGACTGTTCGGGTCGCTGGGACCGCTCGGGCTGTTCGGGTCGCTGGGGCTGCTCGGCGGGTATTTCCCTACGGGGCCGGGGCCCCGGGGCGTGCTCCCCGGCCGCGACCGTTCGCCGGGTGTCCGCGGTCCGCAGTCCGATGGTCTCGTCGACCGGGGGGACGGGAGCGGCGCCTTCTCCTACGGGAACGGCCGCGGGAGAAGGCGCAGAGGGCTGCTGGGGGCCGTACCAGTCCCGTTGGTACCCCTCGGGGTCGTACCACTCGCTCGGGGCCCCCTGGGGCTGCTCAGGCCCCCCGTACGCAGGAGGCCGGGGCCCCTCCGCCGGCGCCGCGGACTGCCGATCCGCGGCCGGGGCACCCTGGGGGGCCTCGCTCCGGAACCACGGGGAGGCGTGCTGCCCCGGCGGCGGACCGTTGAGGGGATCCGGCAGCGGACCGTTGAGCGGGTCCGTGAGCGGACCGTTGAGGGGGTCCGGCAGCGGGCCGTCGAAGGGGTCCGTGAGCGGATCCTTGAGCGGGCCCGGCAACGGGCCGTCGAGCGGACCCGGCAGCGGATCGTTGAGCGGGTCCGCGAGTCCGTCCACCGCCGAGACGAACGCCCCGTCGGCCCCGTACGCCCCTTGCGCGTACGGGCCCTGAAGTCCGGTGTCGTCCTCGGGGCGGGGTGCGGTCACGCGGCGGCCTTGCCCACCACCGGCGCGAGACCCGCCGACCGCGCGACGGCCCCCTGGTCGCCGCACTGCTCCAGCCAGTTGGCGAGCATCAGGTGGCCGTACTCGGTGAGCACCGACTCGGGGTGGAACTGCACACCCTCCACGGCCCGGTCCCGGTGGCGCAGCCCCATGATGATGCCGTCCGCCGTGCGGGCCGTGACCTCCAGCTCCGGCGGCAGCGCGCCCGGTTCGGCGGCGAGCGAGTGGTAGCGGGTGGCGGTGAAGGGGGAGGGCAGCCCGGCGAAGACGCCCTTGCCCTCGTGGTCCACGGGGGAGGTCTTGCCGTGCAGCAGCTCGGGGGCCCGGGCGACGACACCGCCGTACGCGACGGCCATGGACTGCATCCCCAGGCAGACGCCGAAGACCGGAACGCCGGTGTCGGCGCAGTGGCGCACCATCTCGACGCAGACCCCGGCCTGCTCGGGCGTGCCGGGGCCGGGGGAGAGCAGGACGCCGTCGAAGCCGTCCTGGGCGTGGGCGGTGGTCACCTCGTCGTTACGCAGCACCTCGCACTCGGCGCCGAGCTGGTAGAGGTACTGGACGAGGTTGAAGACGAAGCTGTCGTAGTTGTCCACGACGAGGATGCGTGCGCTCACTGCTCGGCTCCTGCTCCACCGGCGCTCGCGCCGTCGACGGTCACGTCACCGAACGGGAGCAGCGGCTCCGCCCAGGGGAAGACGTACTGGAACAGCGCGTAGACGACCGCGAGAACCAGCACGAGCGCGATGATGCTCCGCACCCATGCGTTGCCCGGCAGATGCCGCCAGATCCAGCCGTACATGCTGACCCCTCCATTCGGTACCGCGACCAGACTAGAGTGCCGCGGCCGGAGAGTGGGTCCGCTGTGGAAAAGCTCGGCTCGGCCGCGAGGAGCCGGCGGCCTGCCCTCGCTCACCGGGCGTATCGCGTCCAGGTGATCAGCTCGGGCTCACTCCACGGGCTTCGCGTAGTGGAGGTCCACGGTGCCCGAGTAGCCGGGGAGGGTCACCGCGTCGTCCTCCTCGACCTTCCAGCCCAGCCCGTACGCCTTCACGTACAGCTGGTAGTTCTGGATCGCCGTGGAGTTGTCGAGCGCCTTCCTGAGCTTGCCGGGGTCGCCGACGGCGGTCACCTTGTACGGCGGTGAGTAGACGCGGCCCTGGAGGATCAGGGTGTTGCCGACGCAGCGGACCGCGCTGGTGGAGATCAGCCGCTGGTCCATCACCTGGATCCCGCGCGCCCCGCCCTGCCACAGGGCGTTCACCACGGCCTGGAGGTCCTGCTGGTGGATGACCAGGTCGTTGGGCTGGGGCTCGGGGTAGCCGGGGTTGGCGGTGGCGTCGGGGGGCGCGTCGTCGAGGGTGACACTGACGGCGTCGCCGGTGATCTTCGTGGTGCCGGCCGCCTTCTCCAGGGCCTTCAGCTTGGCGTCCTCGGCCGCGGTGGAGCCGTCGTCGCGCTGGGCGAGCGCGTCGATGTCCGCACGCGCGGATGCGACCGACTCGTTCAGCTCGGCGTTGTTCTCGCTCCGTTCCTTGATCAGGTCGGAGAGCTTGAGCAGGGAGGAGTCACTGCGCAGATTGGTGCCCTTGGCCGTGTTGGCGCTCGTGACGAAGATCAGTCCGGCCAGGGCGAAAACAGCAGCGGTGAGCCCCCGGGCCACCCACACGGAGGTGGGCCGGGCCGGGCCTTCGGGAGAGTCGGCAGAATTGCTCAACGTACCCTTATCTCATCGGGCGCCATGGAAGCACTACGCTAACGGACGCCCGGGGGAGGCAGCGTTCCCCCTGGCACCCCCGCCCCGGCGCCCGCCACAGATCCCTGCGCGGTCACGCAGCGCATCGACAGGAGAGTCCCTCGTGCCGAAGTCACGTATCCGCAAGAAGGCCGACTTCACGCCGCCCCCGGCGAAGCAGGCAACGGCCATAAGGCTGACCAACCGCAGCTGGGTCGCCCCGGTGATGCTGGCCCTGTTCCTCCTCGGGCTGGCCTGGATCGTGGTGTTCTACGTGACCGAAGGCGATCTGCCGATCGACGCCCTGGGCAACTGGAACATCGTCGTGGGCTTCGGCTTCATCGCGGGAGGCTTCGCCGTCTCCACGCAGTGGAAGTAGCGCTCAGCCCTTCCCGCTCGGCCTGCACCGCCCTACCTGTCTCAGCCCTGCCTGTATCTGCTCGGCCTGCCTTCGCGCAAGCCTTGCCCTGAGTTACCCACAGGGTTATCCACAGGCGGGGGAAAAGGTCAGCCGATCTGTGGATAACTTTCACTCAAGTTGACGCCGGTGTGACTGCAGCCCCCCTCGGCGAGGGGGGCTGCATCTCGTGCCCCAGCGGGAAAACCCAGCTCAGCGACGGTGGGCACAGATGTTCCCCTTGCCATGCACAAGACTCTGCCCTCACTGTGGACAACCGAGGTCTGCCCTGGGGGCAGAGGGCCTTTCGGCGCGCCCTTTCCGGGCGTGCCCCT
Source organism: Streptomyces sp. NPDC007346 (assembly GCF_040703535.1). NCBI lineage: Bacteria > Bacillati > Actinomycetota > Actinomycetes > Kitasatosporales > Streptomycetaceae > Streptomyces > Streptomyces sp. NPDC007346. The sequence goes on along the minus strand of NZ_JBEYKR010000226.1, from coordinate 2,598 downwards.
CTCTGTGCCCGGCTACCGATGTGTGGCTACCGGCGCGTGCTCAGCTCAGGGACATCGTCCGGGCGACGATGATCGCCACCGTCGCCAGCAGCACCAGCGCACAGGTCCCGGCCTGCACAGCCGTACGCCGCTCACGCGGTGCGTGCACCATCCCGACCGCGATCAGGGCGCCCGCGACGAGGCCGCCCACATGGGCCTCCCAGGCGATACCACCCATGGTGAAGGTGAAGACCAGGTTGATCGCCAGCAGCACCAGCACCGGGCGCATGTCCTGGTTCATCCGGCGCATCAGCACGGCGGTGGCGCCGAACAGGCCGAAGACCGCACCGGACGCACCGAGCGACGGCTGGTTGGGAGCGGCGATCAGATACATCAGGGCGCCGCCCGCGAGGCCGGAGAGCAGATAGAGCGCGAGATAGCGGACGCGGCCGAGCGCGGCCTCCAGCGGTCCGCCGAGCCACCACAGCCCCAGCATGTTGAACCCGATGTGCCAGATCTCCTGGTGCAGGAACATCGAGGTCACCAGGCGGTACCACTGCCCCTCGGCGACACCTTCGATCGAGCCCGGCGGCGGTGTCGGGTCCCAGGCCCGGCCGAGCAGCACCAGGTCGTCGAGCAGGGACTCGGGGGCGGCGGCGACCAGGACGAAGACCGCGAGATTGATGCCGAGCAGGATCTTGGTGATCAGCCGTGGATCGGCGGCCACGGTCCCGCCGGCCAGCGTGCGGGGCATGCTCGCGGCCGGGTGGTGGCCGGTGCCCGAGCCCTGGCGTACGCAGTCGGGGCACTGGAAGCCGACGGAGGCGCTGACCATGCACTCCGGGCAGATCGGCCGCTCGCAGCGCGTGCAGCTGATCCCGGTCTCCCGGTCGGGGTGCCGGTAACAGGTCGGCACGGCCTCCCCGCTCCGCGGTGCGCCCCGGTCCGCCGGCGGGTGCTGGTCCATCGGTCCTGGCCTGCCTCTCGAATCTCGCCCCGGGCGCCGCGCACACGACTGCCCCGCTGGTCCGCTATGTAACAGTACGGACGGGCGGGGCGGTTGGTTCCCGCCGCCCCCGGTCGTCCCCGGCAGGAGCGGCCGAGGCGGCCCGGGTGCGGAAGGCCGGTCAGCGGGTCTCGACGACGACCGACTCGATGACCACGTCCCGCACGGGGCGTTCGGTACGGGGGTTGGTCGGGGTGGCCGCGATGGCGTCGACGACCTTGCGGCCCGCCTCGCCGGCGACCTCGCCGAAGATGGTGTGCTTGCCGGTCAGCCAGGCGGTGGGCGACACGGTCAGGAAGAACTGCGAGCCGTTGGTCCCGGGGCCCGCGTTGGCCATGGCCAGCAGGTACGGCTTGGTGAAGGCCAGTTCCGGGTGGAACTCGTCGGGGAACTCGTAGCCCGGCCCGCCCGTGCCGTTGCCCAGCGGGTCGCCGCCCTGGATCATGAACCCGCTGATGACCCGGTGGAAGACGGTGCCGTCGTACAGCCGGTCCGTGGACTTCGCGCCGGTCCCGGGGTTGGTCCACTCCCGCTGTCCAGTGGCCAGTTCGACGAAGTTCCTGACCGTCTTGGGGGCGTGGTTCGGCAGGAGCCGGATCTCGATGTCGCCCTGGCTGGTCTTCAAGGTGGCGTAAAGCTGCTCGGCCACGATCTGCCTTCCGTAATCCTTCGCTGACGTCCGCCGATCCTCCCACGGACCGGGAAATGTACGGCCGGATGCCTGGTGAAACGGCGCGTTCACCGCCGAACCATGGCATTGTCGTCGGCACGCTTGACTCGCACTGTTTTACCGACTTCAACTGTTTTGACGGAAATGGCGGCCATGACCCGGATGCCCGTCCGGAGTGCCGGTCATGGCCGTGCCAGGCATGATTTCGAATTGGGCGGAAAGGCGGAGTACCTACCCGCCACCAAGGAGGAGGATCCCGTGACCCGCATCGACAGCGTGCGCGCCGCAACCGACTCGGCCAGGGACAGCGCGCAGCACGCCGCGGAAGTGGTGGCGCCGTACGCCGACACGGCCAAGGAGCAGGCTGCCCACTATGCGCACGAGGCCCGTGTACGGCTCGCGCCCAAGGTGACGAAGGCCGCCAAGCAGGCCCGTGTCCAGTACGAGTCCCATCTCGCACCGCGTCTCGAACAGGCCCTGACCCATGTGCCGCCGAAGGTCGACGAGGCCGCGCAGCGTGCGGCGCACTCGACCCGGAAGGCCGCCCGGACCGCCGCCGACTACACCGCGCCGCGCGTCGAGCAGGCGCGGGCGGCGGCCCAGCCGGTGGCCGAGCACGCCTCGGCCCGCAGCGCGGCCGCCCTGGCCGCACTGCGGTCCACGGTCACGGCCAAGGAGATCCAGAAGCTGGCCCGGAAGCACGAGCGGCGGGCCAAGGCCGGCCGGGCGACCAAGGGGCTCCTGCTGCTGGGTGTCCTCGCCGGCGGCGCCTATGCCGCCTGGCGCTGGTGGGACAAGCAGGCCAACCCGGACTGGCTGGTCGAGCCGCCCGTCGCCACGGAGGTCGGCGCGCCCATCCGCGAGGAAAACCTGTACGTCCGGGTAGTATTTGAAATAGCCCTGAAGCGATGGAATACGCTCCTCACTGGGCTGCGGGACGTAG
>NZ_JBEYKR010000225.1:0-7477 GCF_040703535.1 Streptomyces sp. NPDC007346 | reverse complement strand
GGGGGGGGGGGGGCGGGGGGGCGGGCGGGGGGGGGGGCCCCGCCCCCCCGCCGGCCCCCACCCCCGTTTTCGCACTCTCTGCCACCGGCCATGTGTACACCGGCTTCCGCAGGGCACACGAATCGCAGCGGACCTATCAATTGATTCATCGACGATGAGCTGAATTGAGCTTCGCGAAAGGGGCCACAATGAGCGACTCCCTCTGGGGCTACCAGCCGTCGAGCGGTCACACTGCGGGTGCCGATCTCTCCGGATATGCGGTGGAGGCGACCGACGGCAGTATCGGAAAGGTCGACAACCACTCCGACGACGCCGGCTCCGCCTATCTGCTCGTCGACACCGGGGCCTGGATCTTCGGCAAGGACGTCCTGCTCCCGGCGGGCACGGTCCGGCGCATCGACACGGAGGACCGCAAGGTCTACGTGGACCTCACCAAGGAGCAGGTGAAGGACTCGCCGGAGTTCGACCGCCACCGGCAGGCCGAGGACCCGGGCTACCACGCCCAGGTGTCGGCGTACTACATGGCTTTCCGCATCATGTGAGGCGCCACGTGATGCGCCACGAGACGCGGCACGAGACGCGGCACGAGAGGCGCCACGTGACCCACCGTGTGGCGCCATGGGACCCACCCCGCATGGCGCCCACCCGCGTACGCCCGCCTTCCGCCGACGGCCGCGCGTACGCCCCCGAACGGCGGCGGGCCCGACCCCGAGGAGGGGTCGGCCCCGCCGCCTCGCCGTGTGCGCGCCAGCCCGCCGCGCCACCCGCGCTCAACGCGGCAGCTGTCCCTCCCGGTTGATCTCCGTCACCCGGGCCCGCAGCACCACGCCCGGCGGCGCCGACTGCACGGCGTCCACCGGGCAGGCCCACTCCGGCCCCCCGCCCGGCGGCCGCAACCGCACGTCCGACCCGGTCCGGCCCATCACCCGCCCGACGCGCCCGTCCCGGCCGTCCACCGCGAACGCACCCGGCTCGGGCGTACGTACCACCGGCTCGGACGTCAGTGCCCCCGGCTCGGACACGGACGCCCCCCGCTCGGGCACGGACGCCTCCGGCTCGGGCCCACGCACCACCGGCTCGGACGTCGACGACCCCGCCTCGGGCACGGACGGCCCCCGCTCGCCCCCCGACATCCCCCGCTCGGGCACGGACGCCCCAGGCTCGGCCTCCGACGCCCCCCGCTCGGGCACAGGCGGCCCCGGCTCGGGCGTACATCGTTCGAGTCCCTCACCTGCCATGACCGCTCTCCTTCTCCGCCAGTACCTCGCACAGCCGCAACGCGGTGGCGATGTTGCAGCGGCCCAGGTCGACCAGGGGTGCCGGCTCGTTGCCCGCACACGAGACGGGGTCGACCCGCAGCGAAGGCAGCGTCACGCCCCGCCCGGCAAGCCCTTCCTTCAGCTGTGCCACCGCGTCCTCCGCCGTCCGCACCCGATCCGCCGCCACCCTGCGCCGCTCCGTCGCTTCCATGCTGCACACCTTCCACTCGGAGTAAGGGAAATGCCTACCCAGCGTGTCCAACGCGCAGCGGGCCCGGAGGAGGCGCCCACAGGGCGATCCCACCCCCGGAAGGTCAATTGGAAGCGCTCTCAGCCCGGTGCGCGCCCCGGCGCTAGGCTGTAGCCGATCCGGCGACGGCACAGGCCCGCACCACCCCGCGTGTCGCCGCACCCGTCGACGAGGAGCGACCGCCTTGCCCGAGCAGCCCCCCGGGTCCCGGCCCACCCTGGAAGCCGTCGCGGCGCGTGCGGGGGTCTCCCGGGCCACCGCCTCACGGGTCGTCAACGGGGGCGACGGCGTGCGCAAACCGCTGGTCGACAAGGTGCTCCAGGCGGTCGACGAACTCGGCTACATCCCCAACCACGCGGCCCGTACCCTGGTCACCCGGCGGACGGGCGCGGTGGCCGTCGTCATCGCGGAGCCGGAGATACGGATCTTCTCGGACCCCTTCTTCTCCCAGCAGATCCGGGGCATCAGCAAGGAGTTGACCGCCCACGACACCCAGCTCGTCCTGCTGCTGGTGGAGGGGCCCGGGGACTTCGACCGGATCGCGCGCTACCTCTCCGGCGGGCACGTGGACGGGGCGCTCGCCTTCTCGCTGCACACGGACGACCCGCTGCCCGCGATCACCCGGCGGGCGGGGATTCCGACGGTGTACGGGGGCCGGCCCAGCTGGACCGCCGACCCCGGTGACCAGGCCGTTCCCTATGTCGACGCGGACAACCGGGGCGGGGCGCGGGTCGCCGTGCAGCATCTGCGGGACCTCGGGCGGGAGCGGATCGCGCACATCGGCGGCCCGCCCGACCAGACCTCCGCGATGGACCGTCTGGACGGCTACCGGGACGTGCTCATCGACCTGGACCCGACGCTCGTCGTCGAGGGGGCGTTCACCGTGGAGAGCGGGGCGCGGGCGATGGCGGAGCTGCTGGAGCGGCGGCCCGACCTGGACGCGGTGTTCGCGGCGAACGACCTGATGGCCTCGGGTGCGCTGCGGGTCCTGCGGGAGCGGGGCATCGCCGTACCGGAGCAGGTGGCGATCGTCGGGTTCGACGACATGGACTCGGTGGCCGAGGAGACCGACCCGCCGCTGACCACCGTCAACCAGGACATCGAGGGCCAGGGGCGGCTGATGGCCCGGCTGCTGCTGCGCGGCCTGGACCGGGACCGTACGGGCAACGGCTCGGCGCCGGACTCGGTGATCACCCCGACGACACTCGTACGGCGGGCCTCGACCTGAGCCCCGCAGGGGGCGCATGAGTACGGCGGGCCTGGACCCGAGCCCCCGCCACCGCGCATGAGTACGGCGGGCCTCCGCCCTGAGGAGCCGGAGACCCGCCGCACCGATCATGCCCGTACATCTGTGCCCTACACGTACGGGACGCCTACATGTACGGACCGCCTACACGTACGGCACGCCTACACGTACGGCACGCCTGGACGTACAGGACGTCTACGCGTACAGGGCGCCTACACGTACGGGATCCTCAGCACCGCCGCGTCCGTGCCCGTCTGCACCTGGGACGTGCCGTTGCCCAGCGCGTTCCAGATCTCCAGGCGGACCGTGCCGTTCCTGAGGTCGCCGAGGCTTCCGGTGACGGCCTGGGCGCCGACCGCCTGCGTGTACTCCTCCCACCCGTTCACCGGGTCGGTGGCGAAGTAGCGGAAGGTCTCGGTGCGGTCGAAGGTGCCGTCGCCGGTCAGGTCGTAGCTGACCCGGACCTGCGGGGCGAGCCCGACGCCGGTCCCCGCGTCCACCCGGAGGCGGAACGCGGTGGCGGCCCCGGCGGAGACCGTGCCGTTGACCTGCTTCACCTCGTAGACGGTCGGACGGTACGGGGTGCCGTCCCGGTTCACGCCGTCGGCCGAGGCGATGGTGTCCGCGCCCGCCGGGTCGGTGGTGGCGGTGGTGAGGATGCCGCCGGCCTTCAGCCGGAAGGTGTTACCGGTGGACGGGCCGCCCGGCTCCTCCGGGTCCGGACCCGGGTCCGGGTCGGGGTCGGGGTCCGGGCCGGGGTCCGGGTCCCCGCCGTCGGCGCCCGTGCCGGTGGCCGTCGAACGGGCCGGTACGGAGAGCGTCTTGCCGTCGGAGAAGGTGACCGTACGGGCGGTGGAGCCGTGGTTGTGGGCGGTGTAGGTGCGGGTGCCGTTCTTGGAGAAGACGGCGGAGGTCGGCAGGTCGCCGCTGACCGTCATATCCGGTGCGCCGAGCGTGTCGAGGGTGTTGATCCAGTGGTAGGTGTGCGCCTTGGACTCGCCCTCCTCCGGGGTGTAATTCCCGTTCACACCATCCCACTTGGCCTTCGCCGACGCCGGGTCGGAGAGCGCCTCGAACTCCCAGAGCAGGTCGCGCCACTCCTGGGCCGGTCCGCCGTTCTCGCGCTCCATCTCGGCGATGTTCCGCTTGATGGCGGCCTTCTCACGGGCCAGGTGGAGTGAACCACCCGTCACCGGGAGGACGTTGATGCCGTGGATCTCCTCCGGGTTGGCGGTCCACCAGGTGGAGTAGGAGGCGCCGCTGCCCCAGACCATGCCGACCGTGCCGTACCCGTACGAGGCGGGGAAGACCTCCTCGTCCGCGTCGAACCAGTATTGGGTGATCGCCTCCGACTCGGTCGTCAGCAGGTAACTGCCGAGGTCCCGGAGTGAGTTGTCACCGGTGGCCGCGCCCCACAGGATGAGCCCCGCGCTGAGGTTGATGGACTCGGAGGAGGACTCCTGGTTGTTGCCCGCCGCGAAGCCCTGGTGGCCGGAGGCCCAGCTGTGGCCCGCGTACACGTCGAAGCCGCGCAGGAAGGGGTAGGCCGCGTCGGTGCGGCTGGGGTTGGCGGTGTCGCGGATCAGGTGCTCGACCATCGTGCCCCAGGCCGAGTCGGCCGCCCAGGCCTGGTCGTACTGGGCGATGATCGCCGCCGCGTAGACGTAGTAACTGTAGTGGAAGTGGTGGTCGTTGAGCTCGGTGTCGCTGCCGTACGAGGCCGGGTAGCCGGTGAGGGTCTTCCAGTCCTTGTCGTAGCTGAACTCACTGGCCCCGCCGGCCGTGAACCACTCCTGGAGCCTCCCCTTCATCAGGCCGAGGAGCTTGTCGCGGGTGGCGGTCTCGCCGATCTGGTCGGCGATGGGCACCAGCTGGGCGAGCCGGCCGAGCGCCTTGCCGGTCCAGTAGGTGTCCGAGGCCCCCGAGAACGGGTCGGAGGCGTTCGCGACCTCGTTCAGATAGCCGGTCAGCCTCGCCTTGTCGACGCCGCTGGAGGCGGGCAGGGCGGGCACCACGCCGTTGCTCTTCTGGCTGGTGGTGAAGGAGGCGGACTCGCGCACCTTCATCGTGCCGCGCGGTGAGACGTACGTGTACGGGGTCAGCGCGTCGGTGGTGTGCAGCCACTGGTGGCGGTAGAGGGCCTGGAGCGTGCCGCGCTCGGTGCCCTCCCTGGCCTCCGTGGTCAGGGTGTAGGTCGCCCGCACGTTCCCGCCGGTGGACTGCCAGTCCACCTGGGAGCCGGTGACGAAGCTGAAGGCGTACTTGCGGTAGGTCGCGAGCGCGTCCGTGGAGGGCAGTACGGCGAGCGAGAAGTAGTCCTTGCCCGCGAGCCCGGCGCTGATCGTGGTGCCGGAGACGTTCCAGTCGGCGCCGGTCGGGGCGAAGAGGGCGTAGTGGTGGCCGGCGACCGTGATCCCGAGGACGTTGCCGTCGTCCGCGAAGACCGTGGGCGTGGAGGCCGCCGTCACGCGGGCGTCGCCGCCGGACCCCTGGGCGTACACGAACGGCATGCCGTGGCCGATCGTGGCTCGGAAGGTGCGGGAGCCGTCCGCCCAGTAGGGGGTGACCGTCCAGTCGGACCAGGCGTCGGCCTTGGTGTCCGGGGAGTTCAGGCCGGCGAGGCCGACGGTGAGGTCGGCCTTGTGGGCGTACTCGTACTGCCGGCCGTCCCCGACGATCGCGGGCTCGGTCGGATAGCCGACCTCCAGTCCGCCGGAGGTCGCCTGGTAGGTGAGGGGGTGGCCGTACATGGGGGTGGAGTACGGGTTGTCGCCGTAGCGCTGGAAGGCGAGCGAGGACCACCAGTCGTTGGTGGGAACCGGCTGGTCACGGGCGGCGGTGGTCAGTTTGGGGGTGACGGGCGCGCCGGTGTTCGTCGTCGGGCCCGACGTCCCGGCGGGACGGACGTCGGTGTAGCTGCCGGCACCCGCGGGGATGGTGGCGGCGGCCGCGGGGGAGGCGGCGGGGCCGAGGCTCACAGCGGCCAGGGCGACGGCAAGGAGCGTCGCCGCCGCGGGCCTGGAGGCGAGCCTGGATACGGGTCTGGGGAGGGAGGCTTGCACGAGCAGCACCTCGATCATGGGGGGGAAGAGCGCGTCCGAGAGCGCTCTCAAGTGCCAAGGAACGTAAAACTCCTGAAACCTAAGTGTCAAGAGAACGCACACAGAAGGCAGTTGCTTGGCAGCCGGGCGTAACACCAAGCCGTTATGCGTTCGAGTCTTGACGGGGAGGGGGCGGTGGGGGACGCTCCAGACGCAGGTTTTGAGAGCGCTCTCAAAGCGCTCGGTTCACCCCGAAGCCAAGGGAGGCTTCCCATGCCCATCGCCCGAGCCGCCAAGAGAGCCACCGTCCGCCTCGGCGCGGTCGTCCTCGCCGGGGCCCTCCTCGCCGCCTGTGGATCCGGAACCGGAGACTCGTCGGACGCCTCCGACAGCGCGGGCGGAAAGGTCACGCTCACCGTCGACCTCTTCGGATCGTTCGGCTTCAAGGAGGCCGGACTGTACGAGGAGTACCAGAAGCTCAACCCGGGCGTGACGATCAAGCAGAGCGACACCCAGGACGAGGCGGACTACTGGAAGTCGCTCCAGACCCGCCTGGCGGGCGGCGGCGGGCTCGCGGACGTGCAGGGCGTGGAGGTGGGCCGGATCGCCTCGGTCACCCAGCAGCAGGCCGACAAGTTCCAGGACCTGAAGGAGTTCGGGGCCGACAAGCTCAAGGACGAGTTCGCCGAGGCCAAGTGGACGGCGGCGACCACGGAGGACGGCAAGATCCTCGGCCTCGGCACGGACGTGGGCCCCGAGGCGATGTGCTACCGCACCGACCTCTTCAAGCAGGCCGGCCTCCCCACCGACCGCGAGGAGCTCGCGAAGAAGTGGTCCACGTGGGACGGCTACCTGGAGCTGGGCGAGGAGTACAAGAAGAAGGCCCCCGCCAAGAGCGCCTGGCTGGACAGCGTCGGCTCGCTCTACGGGATCATGATCGGCCAGGAGAAGGAGCGGTACTACGACGCCTCCGGTGAGCTGATCTACGAGAAGAACCCGGCGGTCAAAACGGCCTGGGACACCTCCGTGAAGGCCGCCGAGGCGGGCCTGAGCGCCAAGCTCGACCAGTGGTCCCCGCAGTGGAACCAGGCGTTCGCCGCCGGTTCGTTCGCCACCATCCCGTGCCCGGCCTGGATGCTCGGCTACATCAAGGGCCAGGCCGGCGACGCGGGCCAGGGCAAGTGGGACATCGCCAAGCTGCCCGGCGGGGCCGGCAACTGGGGCGGCTCGTACCTCTCCATCCCGCGCGCGGCCAAGCACAAGGAGGAGGCGTACAAGCTGATCGAGTGGCTGACCGCCCCCGAGCAGCAGGCGAAGGTCTTCCAGAAGCAGGGCAACTTCCCCTCCTCGACGGGCGCCATCGAGAAGATCGCGGGCGCCGAGGACCCCTACTTCTCGAACGCCCCGATCGGCCAGATCTTCGGTGACGCGGCCAAGGAGTCCCCGGTGCAGGTGCTGGGTGTGCACGACCAGAACGTGATGCAGCAGCTGACGAACGCGCTGAGCGAGGTCGAGCGCAAGGGGGTCTCGTCGGACAAGGCGTGGGAGACGGCGAAGAAGGGCGTGGCGAACGTGATCGGCTGACGCCGGAACGCGCCGCGCTGCTCCCCCTCCCTCCCTGGGGCCGGTCCACCGGTGCGCACCACGGTGGCCCGGCCCCCCCCCCCCACCCCCCCGCCCC
>NZ_JBEYKR010000224.1:0-7529 GCF_040703535.1 Streptomyces sp. NPDC007346 | reverse complement strand
TGCGCAACCTTGCCTTGTTTGAGGTCGCCTGTTCTAACCTGGTCGTCCGCTCCCCCGGGAGATGGCCCCGGTCCTCAGGACCGGGGCCTTCCGCGTGTCCGCGTGTCCGCGTGTCCGCGTGTCCGCTCGCCCCTACGACCAGCTGCTGCCGGTCAGGACCTCGTACGCCTCGATGTACTTGGCGCGGGTCGCGTCCACGATCTCCTGCGGCAGCGCCGGCGGCGGCTGCTCGCCCGCGCGGTCCCAGCCGGAGGCCGGCGAGGTCAGCCAGTCGCGGACGAACTGCTTGTCGTACGACGGCTGCGCGCGGCCCGGCTTCCAGGTGGCGGCGGGCCAGAAGCGCGAGGAGTCCGGGGTCAGCACCTCGTCGGCGATGATCAGCCGCTCGCCGCCGTCCTCGGTCTTCTCGAAGCCGAACTCGAACTTGGTGTCGGCCAGGATGATGCCGCGCCGGCGGGCGATGTCCCGGGCCCGGGAGTAGACGTCGAGCGTCGTGCGCCGCAGCTCGGCGGCCGTCTCCACGCCGACCTCGCGGGCGATCTCCTCGTAGCTGACGTTCTCGTCGTGGTCGCCGACGGCCGCCTTGGTGGCGGGGGTGAAGATCGGGCCGGGCAGCTCGGAGCCGTCGACCAGGCCCTCGGGAAGACCGATGCCGCAGACCGTACGGGAGGCGTTGTACTCGACGAGCCCGGAGCCCGTGAGATAGCCGCGGGCCACGCACTCGACCTGCACCATCCGCAGGGACTTGCAGATGAGGGTGCGGCCCTGCCAGTCCGCCGGGGCGCCGGGCGGCAGCTCGGTGGAGAGGACGTGGTTGGGCACGAGGTCGGCGAGCTGGTCGAACCACCAGAGCGAGAGCCGAGTGAGGACGCGGCCCTTGTCGGGGATCTCGGAGGGCAGGACCCAGTCGTAGGCGGACATACGGTCGCTGGCGACCATGACGAGGTCGCCCGACTCGTTCCGGTACAGGTCACGCACCTTGCCGGTGTGCAGGTGGGTGAGGCCCGGAACCTGTACGGGCTCGGGCTTTTCTACAAAACCGGACACGGTGCCTCCGCGTAGATTGATCCAAGAGCGGTTCCGATTGTCCCGTATCCGCGGGGCGATGCGCGCGGAGGGCTCGCGAGCCCTGTGCGGGGGTCGTGCGGGGGGGGCGCGGGGCTCGTACGAGTCGGCGCGGGGCTCGTACGGGCTCGTATGGGTCGGCTCAGGGCTCGTATGGGGTCGCGCGGGCTCGTACGGGCCGCTCGGGTGCTCCTCGCGTTGCACGTGTCCGGGGCGGTCTCGTCGTACGGACCCGGGGCGGTCGCATCGTACGGGCCCGGGGCGGCCACGCCGTACGGCCCCGGTCAGTCCCGCTTGCAGATCCGGTCGAGGAGGTTGGCCGTCGCCTGCTGGATCCGGGGGTCGGTGTGGCCGGGGCGGTCCAGGGCCGGGGACCAGGCGAAGGTGCCGGAGGCGAAGACGAGCGCGCCGGAGGGGGCCTGGTAGAGCGAGGTCTCCTGGTGGCGGGTGGCGCCCTCGGAGTCCTGGTACGGGGAGTGGGCGAGCAGGATCCGGTTGTCGTGCTCGGGCAGGCTCGTACGGGGGAAGTAGCGGTCGGCCTCCCCGGCGACCAGGCCCTCGACCTCGTCGCCGTCGACCGCGCCCGTGGCGTCCCAGAGCCAGTGCTCGGCGTTGCGCACGACCAGCGGGCTCGGTTCGGGCACCCGGCCCGCGTACTGGATGCCCAGCAGCTGCTGTTCGGGCCGGTCCACCTCGCGCCAGAGCGCGGACTTGCCCGGACCCCGGCGCTTGCGGCAGGTCAGCAGGCGGTCGGGGATGCCGGAGGCGGAGGGGGCGAGGCCCACCTGCCAGTACAGGGTGTTGGCGGAGAGGAAGACGAGCGAGGTGCCGCAGTCGCGGGCGCGCTCGGCGGCCCGGCGCATGGGTGTGGACCAGTATTCGTCGTGGCCGGGGAAGACCAGGCCCCGGTAGCGGCTGGGGTCGATGCGGCCCGCGTGCAGGTCGCGGGCGTCGGCGTAGGCGAGGTCGTAGCCGTACCGCTCGGCCCAGCGGATGAAGTCGTACGCGTGCCCCACGTGCAGCGGCAGGCCCGCCCCGGCGTACGGGCGGTCGAAGGAGATCGTGACGGCGGCGTCCTCCTCGCCGAGCAGCCGCCCCCGCTCGTCCCACGCGTGGTAGAGGCTGGCGCCGGTGCGGCCGTCCTCCGGATAGAGGTTGTACGCCTGCCAGGTGATGTCGGGGAGCAGGAGCAGCAGGTCGGCGGGGTGGTCGTGGCGGACGGTGAAGGGGATGTGCGAGCGGTACCCGTCAGCGGTCGTCAGGACCGCCACGTACGCGCCGACCGACCAGTAGCTGGGGATCTGGAGCCGCCAGGACATCCACCAGTGGTGGCAGGAGACGGTCCGGTCGGCGGCGAGGGGAGGCGGCTGGACGATGCCGGAGAGGCGCGGGCTCGTGGTGATCTTGGCCGCGCCGTCGCCACCGTAATGACCGATCCGGTAGACGTCCACGGAGAACTGCTGGGGCGGGTCCACGGTGATGTGGAAGTCGATGGCCTCGCCGGGGGCCGCCGCTCCGGGCGAGACGAAGCCCTTGATCTGCCGGCGCACGTCGTCGGCGGTACGGGTGCCGCCGCCGGTGCCCCGGCCGAGGTCGGCGTACCAGGGGACGACCTGACCGGTGTCGTCGAAGTAGTTCTCACTGCCGCGCAGCCAGGGCAGCGGGCCCTGCCCGAAGGGATCGCTCACCGCGTGCGCGAGGGCACCCGACTCCCACCGGCGAATCTGCTCCGCCCCCATGCCGCGCCCCTCCCTCAGGTCCCCCGGACAACTCCGGCGCGCACGATGTCAGCGCCGATCCCCAGCACATCACATAACGCACGCACTCCGTCACCGTTCGTCGCTAATTGACGGGAACGGAACCTTTTCTTCCGGACTTTCCTCCGTGCTGCCCGCAGCAGCTCATCTGTACGGCCCGATCGCGGCTCGTGCGTACGGCCCATCGCGGCTCGTGCGTACGGCCCGATCGCGGCTCATGCGTACGGCCCGATCGCGGCTCATGCGTACGGCCCCATCGCGGCTCATGCGTACGGCCCCATCGCGGCTCGTGCGTACGGCCCGATCACAGCCCATATGTACTGCACAACCGCGACTCACGTGTACTCCACGACCGCAGCTCATACGTACGGTCCCCGGCGACGCGTACGTGCTCCACGGCGGCGCACGCGCTCAGACCAGCCGTACGGGTTTGTCGGAGCGGACGCCCACCTCGGCCAGCCAGGACCGCAGCGGGTCCGGGTCACCGTCCTCGACCAGGCTGAGGACCGGCGTCGCGAGGTCCGCCCGGCGCTCGCCGCCGACGAGCAGCGCGGGACCGTCCAGCCAGTCGAGGCCGGGGGCCGCGCCCGCCGTGTCCACGGCCGCGCAGCAGACCATGGCCGCGACGTGGTCGGCGAGCAGCTCCGTGCCCGTACGCGGCGGCTGGAGCGGGAAGAGGGGGAGCGGGTCGGGGCCCCAGAGGTCGAGGGTGTCCGGGCCGTGGCCGGAGGCCGCGTGCTGCGCCGGTCCGGGCGCCGGGGTCCGGGCGTCGTCGCGGGCGACCGCCGCCCCGATGCCGGCCGCAAGCTCCTCCCCGGGCCCGCCGGGGCCGGCCAGGTGCTCCATGACGCGGGCCAAAGTCGGGACCGCCGGGTCGGCGGCCGAGGCCGGCGGTACGCCCATGGCGTCGAGCACCCGGTGCAACCGGGCCGCCTCCGCACGCCACTTCCGGTCGACGACCTCTTCCGGATACTGCTGCCAGTCCACCGGCGCCCAGCCCGGACCGCTCTCCGCCGGGCCTCCGTGGAAGAGCCGGGCGGCGAGCAGCGAGGTGGCCTCGTCGGCTACACCGGGCTCTTCGAGCAGGTCACACGCGGGGCGCTCGCCGAGGCGCGAGGTGAAGCCGTCGGCCAGCCGGTCCCGGCGGGAGAGCTCGGTGAGGGCGGAGACCACCCCGGCGTCCAGCCGGGAGGGCCAGCGGCCCATCCGCCAGGCGGGCAGTGCGACCCGGGTCAGCAGCCGGTCCCAGCCCGCGTAGGCGAGGCCGACCTGCTCCTGGGCGGCGATGCGGAGCGCGTAGTCGACGCCCTGGGCGCGCATCGATGCCGTGGCCGCCACGCAGCGCTCCATCTCGGCGGCGTGTTCCCGGCAGGCGCGCAGCAGGAGCCGGGCGACCCAGCCGGCGAAGGTGACCGGCGCCCCGCGCAGCGCACCCCGGCCGGGGGCGGCTCCGTCGGCCACGGCGGCGTCCAGACCGCGGACGAAGCGCCGGGCGGCGGCTATGTCGGGGTGGGCGGACGAGTCGGTGCCCGCCACGACCGGGGCGAGGACGGCGCGCAGCTCGGCCACCCGCATCCACCACAGGAAGGGCGAGCCGATCACCAGGACGGGGGCCGTGTCGTCGGCCGTGGGGTCCTTGAGGTGCGTACGGCCCTGGCGGTCGTCGCGGTCGATGCGGTCGGTGCGGTCGGTGCGGTCGGTGTGAAGCGTGCCGTCCTTGTGGTGCGTGCCGTCCTTGTGGTGCGGGCGGTCCTTGTGGTGCGGGCGGTCCTTGTGGTGCGGGCGCTTCTTGTGGTGCGGGCGCTTCTTGTGGTGCGTGCGGTGTGTGCGGTCCTCCAGCCAGCTGTCGCAGTCCGGGGTCAGCGCTATGGCCGAGGGCGCGGGGACGCCGAGCCGGTCGGCCAGGTCCCGGACCAGCCGGTAGAGATCGGGGGCCCCTTCCTCGGCCACGGGGACGGTCGGGCTCATGGCGGGCCGGGCCCGCGCCACGGTCACCGCGACGGCGGCGGCCACCAGCAGCACCACGACGGCGACAGCGGCCACCGCCCAGCGCACGCCGTCCCAGACGGGCCCGCCGAGGTGCCCTTGGGCGGCTGCGGCGAACAGCACGACGGCCACGGCCGCGGGCGTGATCACCACGGCCAGCGCCCTGCTGCGGATCCGCAGCAGGGCGAGCGCTCGGGCCTGTGCGGCCCGTGCACCCAGCTCCTCACCCACGTCGATGTCGGACACGGCCGGATGTCACCCCCTCTGCCCCGCGACGGTTGCTCACTCCCCCACTGTGGCACCCGCCACCGACATCGCAATGTCGGTGGGCCAAGTGCCGGAATGCTTGCGCCGCACCCTAGTTGGGGCCTCGGCGGGCGTCATCCGTCTGGCCCAGTCGTCACCCGATGGAATGGCTTTGGGCAAAGCTGCTGACGTGTCCGCGTACGTAGGGCAGGGCCACGGCAACCGGTACTCGGACGACAGCCCCTCGCGCCTGCCCGCGTACGCCGGTGGCGTACGTACGCGGTCGCAGGCGGAGGGGCTGCGGTGGCGGGGCTGTGGTGGTGGACGGTGGTGGTGGGCCTGCCGTGGAGAGACGGCGAGGACGAGGAGCCGTCGGTGGGGCTGCGGCGGGTGGCCACCGGTCGGCCGATCAGCCTCCGGCGGCCTTCAGGGCGATGTCCGTCCGGTGCTGGGAGCCGTCGAGACGGATGCGGCCGAGCGCGGTGTAGGCGCGCTCACGGGCCGCGGCGAGGTCCTTGCCGGTCGCGGTCACCGAGAGGACCCGGCCGCCCGCGCTGAGCACCGCGCCACCCTCGGCGCGGGTCCCGGCGTGCAGGACGTACGCGTCCGGTCCATCCTGCGCCGCGACATCCGCGAGCCCGTCGATCGGATCGCCGGTGCGCGGGGTGTCCGGGTAGTTGTGCGAGGCGATCACGACGGTGACGGCCGCGTCGTCGCGCCACGCCAGCGGCGGGAGCACGTCCAGGGTGCCGTCGGCGGAGGCGAGCAGGACACCGGCCAGCGGCGTACGGAGCCGGGCCAGCACGACCTGGGTCTCCGGGTCGCCGAAGCGGGCGTTGAACTCGATGACCCGCACGCCGCGCGAGGTGATCGCGAGGCCCGCGTAGAGCAGCCCGGAGAAGGGCGTGCCCCGGCGGCGCAGCTCGTCGACGGTCGGCTGGAGAACGGTTTCGAGGACCTCGTCGACCAGCTTGGGGTCGGCCCATGGGAGCGGGGAGTAGGCGCCCATACCGCCGGTGTTGGGGCCTTCGTCGCCGTCCAGGGCGCGCTTGAAGTCCTGGGCGGGCTGGAGCGGCAGCACGGTGGTGCCGTCGGTGATGGCGAAGAGGCTGACCTCGGGGCCGTCGAGGAACTCCTCGATGACCACGCGGTCGCAGGAGCGGGCGTGGTCGCGGGCGGCGGCGAGGTCGTCGGTGACGACGACGCCCTTGCCCGCCGCGAGACCGTCGTCCTTGACGACGTACGGAGCACCGAAGGCGTCGAGGGCCTCGTCGATCTCCGCGGGGGTGGTGCAGACGTAGCTGCGGGCGGTGGGGACACCGGCCCCGGCCATGACGTCCTTGGCGAACGCCTTGGAGCCTTCCAGCTGGGCGGCTTCGCCGGAGGGGCCGAAGCACGGGATGCCGGCCGCGCGCACGGCGTCGGCGACCCCGGCGACGAGCGGCGCCTCCGGGCCGACGACCACCAGCGCGGCGCCCAGCTCGGCCGCGAGGCGCGCGACGGCGTCACCGTCGAGCGCGTCGACCGCGTGCAGTTCGGCCACCTCTGCGATGCCGGCGTTGCCGGGGGCGCAGTACAGAGCGGTGACATCGGGGTCGAGGGACAGAGAGCGGCACAGGGCGTGTTCGCGGGCGCCGCCGCCGATGACGAGGACCTTCACGGGGTGCAGCCTAGCCGCCGGGGGCGGGGAGCCCGGACGGCCACCGGTCCGTGGACACCTGCGGGCGCCTGTGGGCGTCTCAGGTGACTGCGGGCGCCTTCGGGTGACTGTGGGCGCTGTGGGCGCTTCAGGTGAGTGTGGGCGCGTGTGGAGGCTTGTGGGCGCCTGTGTGCGTCTGTGGACGGTGTTACGGGCCCGGCGGGCTGGGCGGGGCGGGCAGAGCGGGGCCGGGCGAGGCCGGGCGGGCAGAGCGGGGCCGGGCGGGCTGGGCCGTGGACGGGCCGGGCCGGGCCGGGCCGGGCCGGGCCGGGCCGGGCCGGGCCGTGGACGGTGTCACGGCCTCGGGCGGCGGGTCCTGGCCCTCGGGCCGCGGGGCCGGGCGCCAAGACCCGGCGCCCAGGGTCCAGACTCCGGGGACCGGGACCGGGACCGGGACCGGGACCAGGGCCGGGGGCCAGGGACCGGGGCCCGGCCAGGGCTCGGGGCTTAGGGCTCGGGGCTCGGGGCTCGAACAACAGGCTCCGGTCTCCGGGGGCCAGGGCCCGGCCGTGGCCCGCCCAGGACTCGGCACCCAGGGCTCGGGGCTCCGAGGGCCAGGGCCCGGCCAGGGCTCGGGCTCGGGCTCCGGCCTCCGACAACCGGCGCCCGCCCAGGACTCGGGGCTCGGGCTCCGGCCTCCGAGAACCAGGGCCCGACCAGGACTCGGCGCCCAGAGCTCGGGCCTCCGGGCTCGGTGTCCAAGGCCCGGAGCCCGGCCGAAGCTTGGAAGTCGGTCATTTGGCGCTCTCGGCTTGGAAAGGGTGGGTGGCATGCCA
>NZ_JBEYKR010000223.1:0-7800 GCF_040703535.1 Streptomyces sp. NPDC007346 | reverse complement strand
CGCTGTCGGAACAGGCTGCCGTGACGGCGGGGCCTAGAACTCGTCGTCGAACCCGACCGAGCCCTCCACCGCCACCTGGTAGGCGGACGGGCGGCGCTCGAAGAAGTTCGTCAGCTCCTGGACGCCCTGGAGCTCCATGAACGAGAACGGGTTCTCCGAGCCGTACACCGTCGGGAAGCCCAGGCGGGCCAGGCGCTGGTCGGCGACGCACTCCAGGTACTGGCGCATCGACTCGGTGTTCATGCCCGGCAGGCCCTCGCCGCACAGGTCGCGGCCGAACTGGAGCTCCGCCTCGACGGCTTCCTTCAGCATGTCGGTGACCTGCTGCTCGAGCGCGTCGTCGAAGAGCTCCGGCTCCTCCTTGCGGACGGTGTCCACGACCTCGAACGCGAAGTTCATGTGCATCGTCTCGTCGCGGAACACCCAGTTGGTGCCCGTGGCGAGGCCGTGCAGCAGACCGCGCGAGCGGAACCAGTACACGTACGCGAAGGCGCCGTAGAAGAACAGCCCCTCGATGCAGGCCGCGAAGCAGATCAGGTTCAGCAGGAAGCGGCGGCGGTCGGCCTTCGTCTCCAGCCGGTCGATCGTCTCGACCGAGTCCATCCACTTGAAGCAGAACTGGGCCTTCTCACGGATCGAGGGGATCTCCTCGACCGCGTCGAACGCCGCCGCCCGGTCGTCCGGGTCGGGCAGGTAGGTGTCCAGCAGCGTCAGGTAGAACTGGACGTGCACGGCCTCCTCGAAGAGCTGCCGCGACAGGTACAGCCGCGCCTCGGGGGAGTTGATGTGCTTGTACAGCGTCAGCACGAGGTTGTTCGAGACGATCGAGTCACCGGTCGCGAAGAACGCCACCAGCCGGCCGATCATGTGCTGCTCACCCGGCGACAGCTTGGCGAGGTCGGCGACGTCCGAGTGGAGGTCGACCTCCTCCACGGTCCAGGTGTTCTTGATCGCGTCCCGGTAGCGCTCGTAGAAGTCCGGGTAGCGCATGGGGCGCAGGGTCAGCTCGAAGCCCGGGTCGAGCAGGTTCTTGGTGTCGTTGGTGCTCATTACTGGCATGCCTCGCAGGACTCGGGGTTCTCAAGGGAGCAGGCGATGGCGTCCGCGTCGGGCGCCGAGGCCTGCTGTACGGGAATGGGGGCGGCGGCCGACGCCTGACCGGAGGCGGCACGGGCGATCCGGGTCGCCGGGCGCGAACGCAGGTAGTACGTCGTCTTCAGCCCCTGCTTCCAGGCGTACGCGTACATCGAGGAGAGCTTGCCGATCGTCGGCGTCTCCAGGAAGAGGTTGAGCGACTGGCTCTGGTCGAGGAACGGCGTACGGGCCGCCGCCATGTCGATCAGGCCGCGCTGCGGGATCTCCCACGCCGTGCGGTACAGCGCCCGCACGTCCTCGGGGATCCAGGCGAAGCCCTGCACCGAGCCGCTCGCCTCGCGCAGCGCCTCACGGGTGCGGGCGTCCCACACGCCGAGCTTCTTCAGCTCGTCCACCAGGTAGGCGTTGACCTGGAGGAACTCACCGCTGAGCGTCTCGCGCTTGAACAGGTTGGAGACCTGCGGCTCGATGCACTCGTACACACCGGCGATCGAGGCGATCGTGGCGGTCGGCGCGATGGCGAGCAGCAGCGAGTTGCGCATGCCGCTCTTCGCGATCCGGGCGCGCAGGGCGTCCCAGCGCTCCGGCCAGTTCAGCTCGGTGTCGTAGTGGTCGGGGTGCAGCACACCGCGCGCGGCCCGGGTCTCGGACCAGGCGGGCAGCGGGCCCGACCGCTCGGCCAGGTCGCAGGAGGCCTCGTACGCGGCGAGCATGATCCGCTCGGCGATCCGCGTGGAGAGCGCGCGGGCCTGCGGG
The DNA here is from genome assembly GCF_040703535.1 of Streptomyces sp. NPDC007346. Taxonomy (NCBI): domain Bacteria; kingdom Bacillati; phylum Actinomycetota; class Actinomycetes; order Kitasatosporales; family Streptomycetaceae; genus Streptomyces; species Streptomyces sp. NPDC007346. The sequence goes on along the minus strand of NZ_JBEYKR010000223.1, from coordinate 5,949 downwards.
GAGTCGAAGGGCAGGCGTAGCTGGAAGAAGACGTCCTGGAGGCCCATCGCGCCCAGGCCCACCGGCCGCCAGCGGGAGTTGGAGCGCCCGGCCTGCTCGGTCGGGTAGAAGTTGATGTCGACGACCCGGTCGAGGAAGGTGACCGCGGTGCGGACCGTGGCGTCCAGCCGCTCCCAGTCGATCGAGCCGTTCGCGACGAACGCGCCCAGGTTGACCGAGCCCAGGTTGCAGACGGCCGTCTCGCCGTCGTCGGTGACCTCCAGGATCTCCGTGCACAGGTTCGAGGAGTGAACGACCCGGCCCGGCTCGGCGGTCTGGTTGGCGGTCCGGTTGGAGGCGTCCTTGAACGTCATCCAGCCCTGGCCGGTCTGTGCGAGGGTCCGCATCATCCGGCCGTACAGCTCACGCGCCGGAATCGTCTTGCGGGCCAGGCCCTTGGCCTCGGCCGCGCGGTAGGCGGCGTCGAACGCGTCGCCCCACAGGTCGACCAGCTCGGGGACCTCGGCGGGGGAGAACAGCGACCAGTCGGTGTCCGCGTCGACCCGGCGCATGAACTCGTCCGGGATCCAGTGCGCCAGGTTCAGGTTGTGCGTACGGCGCTGGTCCTCACCGGTGTTGTCGCGCAGCTCCAGGAACTCCTCGATGTCCGCGTGCCAGGTCTCCAGGTAGACCGCCGCGGCACCCTTGCGGCGGCCGCCCTGGTTCACCGCCGCGACGGAGGCGTCCAGCGTCTTGAGGAACGGCACGATGCCGTTGGAGTGCCCGTTGGTGCCCCGGATCAGCGAACCCCGGGCGCGGATACGGGAGTAGGAGAGGCCGATGCCGCCCGCGTGCTTCGACAGGCGCGCCACCTGGTGGTAGCGGTCGTAGATCGAGTCCAGCTCGTCCTTGGGGGAGTCCAGCAGATAGCAGGAGGACATCTGCGGGTGCCGGGTGCCGGAGTTGAAGAGCGTGGGGGAGGAGGGGAGGTAGTCCAGCCGGCTCATCAGCCCGTACAGCGCGGCGACCTCGTCCAGCGCCCGCACCGAGTCGTCCTCGGCCAGCCCCGCGGCCACACGCAGCATGAAGTGCTGCGGGGTCTCGATGACCTGGCGGGTGAGCGGGTGGCGCAGCAGGTAGCGGCTGTGCAGTGTACGGAGGCCGAAGTAGCCGAAGCGGTCGTCGGCGCCGTCGGCGGTGGCCCGGTCGACGAGTGCGTCGAGCGCCTTCGCGTGGAGCGCCACGAACGCGGCGGTGCGGTCGGCGATCAGCCCCTCGCGGTGGCCGACCGCGACCGAGGCGGAGAAGTGCGTCGCGCCCTGGCCCGCGGCCTCGTCGGCGATCGTGCGGGTCAGCAGCCGGGCGGCGAGCCGGGAGTACGCGGGGTCCTCGGAGATCAGCCCCGCGGCCGCCTCGGTGGCCAGCGAGCGCAGCTCGGCCTCGTCGGAGCGGGCGTTGCGCCCGCGCAGCGCGGAGGCGGCGACCCGTCCGGGGTCGGTGTCGGGCAGATCGACGGTGAGGTCGGTCAGGGTCCGCAGCAGGGCGGTCCCGGGTCCGTCGTTCGCGTGGTCACCGGACGTGGTGGAGGCGGCGATTCCGGTGGCTGAAACCGGATCGGCGGGCGCGATGGTCACTGGGCTTTCCCTCGCTCGGCTGGGGGCCGGCGGCGAGCGGGGAGCCAGGCAGCACGATGCCCCGGAGGGCAGCACTGCTCACGGCGTCCACCGGCCCATCCGCGAGGCCCGGACGTCTGGCGTCCGGTTCGGTCGAGCCGGACGCGCTGTCGGCAGGTCATCGGACTTCAGGTGTGCAAAAGCACACTGATCACACCGTTGCGGGACAGTTCCGGATTCACACCGGATTCCCCTGCGGCGACAGCGAGGTCGAGCATACATGTGGGGGGCGCCAGATGCTGCGGCCCCCACATGTTGTGTCGCGTCGATTTAATACGCCCCTCAGGAGGCCGCCTCCAGCCCCAGCCGGAAGGTCATGAGGCGCAGGCCCGGCACCGGCTCCCAGTCCCGCTCAGGGGTCCGCAGAAAGCCGAGCCGACGGTAGATCCTATGGGCTGGGAGCATGGCCGGCTGCGTCGACAGCACCAGCCCCCGGACGCCTTCGGCGGACCGGGCCCGCTCGACGCACGCCCGTACGAGAGCCTCTCCCACACCCCGTCCGCGCCCCGCACGGGCCACGGCCAGCATCCGGAACTCGGCCTCGTCCGGAGCGGAGATATCGCGCCACGGAGTGCCGGGGGCGGCATACGTCACACCACCGAGCACCACCCCGTCCGCGTCGAGCGCCACGAGCACCTCCGCCTCGGCCGCCCGCTGCTCCACCGCCCGCAGTTTGAGCAGATACGGGTCCTGCGGGCCGTCCAGCAGATCATCGCCGAGATAGGCCTCGGCGATGATCTCGCCGAGTACGGCGTACTCGCCGGGCTCCGCCACTCTGATCGTCAGATCCATCAGCCACTCGCTCCCACTTCGTTGTTCGGGGCGCCGTCGCCCACCGGCGGCAGGTCGCCGCGCTCGACGGGCTGCTGTCCGGAGCCGTCCCCGGCGGGCGGCAGCACCCGGTCCAGCTCGTGGTCGTCGGCGCGATGGGCGGCCCGCGCCGCCGACCGCAGCGTCGTCCGGTCCACCTCGCGCGCCCCGCTCACCGTGATCACGAGGTCGCCCTGTTCCTGGGCGTACGCGTGGCCCGACTCCGTGGCCCGGTACCAGTGTTCGCCGTCCCGCTCGCACGTCACCAGGGGCTCCTGACCGCCGGCGGGTGCGGAGCCGTCCGTACAGTCGGCCACGGCGTGCGGGCGGCGCTCCACCGACAGCTGGAGCATCCCGCCGTCCGGCGCGGTGTAGGAGCTGCCGAACCCGTCGTCACCGAGCACCCCGACCGACTGGCGCGCCAAGGCGTAGCCCGCGGCCTCGGTCACCCACACATGCTCCGTGACGAGCTGCGCGGCGCTCGCCCGCGCCTCCAGCTCCGCCCGGTCGGGCGCCGGTTCGGCCGAGGAGCTCCGGTCCGCCGCCGACTCCGAGCCGGGCGCCGGGACACTGCCGCAGCCCGTCACCGCCGCCAGGGCCAGGGCCAGGGCCAGTGTCACGGTCGGGAGGAGGGGCCGGAGCCGGGGCGACCGGCAGCGCGATGTCATGGGCACATCCTTTCGTACGGTCAGGAGTCCGCGCACCGGGAAATCGAGCGGCGGCCGGACTCGCCCACGGGCGCGAAAAGGGGCCGCCGCGCCCCTGGGAGGGGTGCGACGGCCCCGATCGGCCGACGGCGGTCAGCAGCAGCGGAAGCCCTCGCGGGGGTCCGCCTCACGGGCGTCCGTGCGGCTGCGTTCGAAGGCGCGGCGGGTCATGACCGGGGTGTCCGGATCGTGGGACCTGGCGTGGGCCACGTAGCGGTCGTACGTGGCTTCGCCGGTCAGCTCCCGGACGTACCAGCGGATGCGTCCCGCCACCCGCCGTACGTCCTCGACCGTCATGTCCGGTCCCCCGTTCCCGCCGTCTCCTTGCGGATGCCGCCCTCGGGGCCGACGCCCGCGGCGGCCAGTTCGGCCTTCTCCTCCTTGGTCGCGATGAGCGAGGCCGGGGCGACGAGCCTGGACTCGACGTACGGCGTCTCGTGGAGCCGGACGCTCTCCGGGTCGCGGATGGCGTTGAAGCAGACCCGGCCGGCGTCCACGAGCACCACGATGATGAGGACCGCGAAGAGCGCGCACAGCACCCCGTCGACGGTGGAGTTGGTGACGACGGTCCGCATCTCGTCCATGTTCTTGGCGGGAGCCAGCACCTCGCCCGCGTCGATGCCCGCCTGGTACTTGTCGCGCTGGGCGAAGAAGCCGACCTTCACGTCCGAGGAGAAGATCTTTTGCCAGCTCGCGGTGAGGGTGACCGCCACGTCCCAGGCGAGCGGGACCGCGGTGACCCACGCCCACTTCAGGCGGCCGGACTTGACGAGCAGGGTGGTGCAGACGGCCAGGGCGACGGCGGCCAGCAGCTGGTTGGCGATGCCGAAGAGCGGGAAGAGCTGGTTGATGCCGCCCAGCGGGTCGTGCACGCCGACCCAGAGGAAGTAGCCCCAGCCGCCGACCACGACGGCGCTGGCGAACCAGACGCCCGGCTTCCAGCTGACCTCGCGGAACGGCTTGTAGGCGTTGCCCAGCATGTCCTGGAGCATGAAGCGCCCGACGCGGGTGCCGGCGTCCACGGTGGTGAGGATGAAGAGCGCCTCGAACATGATGGCGAAGTGGTACCAGAACGCCTTCATCGCGGTCCCGCCGATCACCGCGGAGAAGATCTCCGCCATGCCGAGCGCGAACGTGGGCGCGCCACCGGTCCGGGAGAGCAGGCTCGCCTCCTCGACGTCCTTGGCGGCCTGGGCCAGGGCGTCCGGGGTGATGGTGAACCCGAAGTTGGCCACGGCCTGGGAGGCGGACTGGACGCTGTCGCCGATCACGCCGACGGGCGCGTTGATGGCGAAGTACAGACCGGGGTCGATGATGCAGGCGGCGATCATCGCCATGATCGCCACGAACGACTCGACCAGCATGGCGCCGTAGCCGATCATCCGGATCTGCGTCTCCTTCTGGACCATCTTCGGCGTGGTGCCGGAGGAGACCAGGGAGTGGAAGCCGGAGAGCGCGCCGCAGGCGATGGTGATGAAGACGAACGGGAACATCGAGCCGGCGAAGACCGGGCCCGAGCCGCTGGTGGCGAAGTCGGTGACGGCGGGCATCTTCAGGGTCGGCAGCGCGACGACCACGCCCAGGGCCAGCAGCCCGATCGTGCCGACCTTCATGAAGGTGGAGAGGTAGTCGCGCGGGGCCAGCAGCAGCCAGACGGGGAGCACGGAGGCGAGGAACCCGTACACGATCATCCAGATGACCAGCGTGCCCGGCTCCAGCGTGAAGAAGTCCGCCCACGACGACTCGGCCACCCAGCCGCCCGCGACGATCGCGAGCAGCAGCAGCGCGACGCCGATGACGGAGACCTCGCTGACCTTGCCGGGCCGCAGGATGCGCAGGTAGACGCCCATGAAGAGGGCGATCGGGATCGTCATGCCGATGGAGAAGACGCCCCACGGGGAGTGGGCGAGCGCGTTCACGATGACCAGGGCGAGGACCGCGAGCAGGATGATCATGATGACGAAGACCGCGATCAGGGCGGCGATCCCGCCGACCGGGCCGATCTCGTCCCGCGCCATCTGGCCGAGCGAACGGCCGTTGCGGCGGGTGGAGAAGAAGAGCGTCACCATGTCCTGGACGGCACCGGCGAAGATGACGCCGACGACGAGCCAGATCGTGCCGGGCAGATAGCCCATCTGCGCGGCGAGCACGGGGCCGACCAGGGGGCCGGCGCCCGCGATGGCGGCGAAGTGGTGGCCGAACAGGACCCGGCGGTCGGTGGGGTGGAAGTCGACGCCGTTGTCCAGCCGTTCGGCCGGGGTCGCGCGGTTCTTGTCCGTCTTCAGGACCCGGTTGGCGATGAACCGGGAGTAGAAGCGGTAGGCGATGGCGTACGAGCCGAGGGCCGCCAGCAGCATCCAGGCGGCCGAGACCTCCTCACCCCGCGAGAGTGCGAGGGTGGCCCAGCCGGCGGCGCCGGCCAGGGCCACCAGGCTCCAGACGACTATCGACTTGGGGGACAGCGCCCGCCGTCCCGGTGCTTGTGGAACCGGTGGTGCTGGTGTGGGCGATTCCGGCATTTCGATCCGTCCCCTCGCGTGATCACTGTCGTAACGTGCGCGAAATCTAGGTGGTTCGGCCGCTCTCCGGAACCCCTGTTCGCATACCGGTCCCGCTTTGCCGATGTCTCCACCGAAGTTCCGCAGTAAGGACACGGACGGGAGGGCGGGGCGGTTCACGTGGACCGGCCCCAGCTGGGATGGCCGAAAACAGGCGCCGGCACCCGCTGCACGCGGTGTGCGCCAGACTCGAACTTGAGCTTGCCGTACACGCTGTCGCCC
>NZ_JBEYKR010000222.1:0-7839 GCF_040703535.1 Streptomyces sp. NPDC007346 | reverse complement strand
AACACACCACCACACAACACACACAGAACAGCAGGCACAGCACAACGGCAGGCACAGCACAACGCTCGCTCGACGTCAGCACTTGAGTCAGGGAGACCGACAACCCCGCCAAGGGGCGGACCAACAACCGCAACAACCCGAAACCCACAAACAGCCCGGAACGCAGTGGCTACAGATCGAACTCCAGGTGCTCGATGTCCGTGAACCGGACCTCCTCCAGGCTTCCGGCCCGACGGCCGCCGTCCTGGAAGTAGACGTCCCTGAGCGCTTCGGCAGCGATCTCCTGGAGCCGGGCGTCACTGGCACCGGCCTCCTGGGCATCGAAGAGGCGGGCGGCGTAGTGCGGGGGCAGAGCGACGGTCAGGTGCCGGATGCGGTCCTGGTCCGTCGACCCGATCGGCGCGGTATACCCCATACGGGCGCGGGTATCGATGACCATGCCGCCCGTGCTCACCGCCTTCGCCCTCGCCCTCGCCCGGACCCGCGGCTGCCACCGCTTCCTCACCTCCCGCTCCAGACGCACCGCGAGGTCCGGGCGGGGCTTCCTGATCTGGTTCCTCACGTACCGCTCGACGGTGCGCTGGGAGACCCGCAGCAGCTGGGCGACCGCCCTGGTGCCGCCCAGCTGCTTGACCAGATACCGCATCTGCGGGCCCGCGCTCCTGGGCACCGGGCGGGTGAACGCCTTCTGCACCGCCTTCTCCAGGCCGTCCCCGATCAGGCTCATCCTCGCCCTCACCTACTCTCCGTTGTCGACGCCGGTGACGGCACCGTCCTTGATGTACCGGGCGAGGTTGAGCTCCGGGGCGCCGAACCGCTCACGGACCTCCTCGCCCCACAGCACCAACTGGGTGCCCTCGTGCTTGACCAGACCGGGATTGACACCGAGCTTGAAACCGCCGGGCAGCGGCTTGCCCTCCCGGTAGGGCAGGAAGTCCAGCGGGCTCTCCCCATCGGCGGCATAGACGACGCAGTCGGACAGGACCGCGATCGGATACTGCCCGGTGAACACCGCATGCTTGACGATCTTGCGGTGCAGGTTGACCCGGGTGCGGGAGATGACCGCCGCACGGATGTCGGGCCGCCACGTCGGGCGGGACAGGGCACGCCACGGCTCGCCCGGCCGCCATCCCTCCCCACGCGGGCGCTCACGCAGCTTGCCCAGGCCGCCCTTCACCGTCGCCTTGACCGCCGAGAGGACCATCCCCAACTCCGGGTCCCGGCTGCGGTAGCCGTCCATCGCGGCCAGGAACCCGGCCGGGTCCAGATCGGCACCGACCCCGAGATCCGCCATCGTGGCGAGATAGGCATCGCGCAGCCGCTGGTACCAGCTGTCCAGATAGCGGCCGTTCTCGTACCGGACCCACGCCTCCGCCGGTGCCACGTCGTAGCCGAGCTCCACCGCGTACGCCACCGTCGGCGTCGCATACCAGGCCGGCCCCTCCGGACGGTCCCCCTTCGGCGTGAACGGGGAGGGCAACAGACCGCCGTCCAGCTCCACCCACTCCCTTCCCGCCTTCACCCTCGACAGGTCGACATGGCTCAGATCGACCAGCCACGAGCCAGGCAGCTTCGCCTCGAACACCGGAGCCTTCACATACGTCGGCTCACCCAGACCGACACTGAGACCGTTCGCCCCGGCAGCGAAAGCCAAGTTCACGTCGATCCCGACCAAATGACGCAGGGTGCACTCGGCATCGGTCATCGGCCGCGCCCAGTCGAACGCCTCCTCGAACAGCTTCTCCGCCGGGCCACGCACATGGAAGCGAGGCAAGCCGGCAAGAACGGGATGCCCGTCAGGGGCCTCACACGGCGCCGGGTCGACCGGATCCCTGCCCAAGGAACCAGGGTTGTGCTCGGAGTGCCGCTTACCGTCCCCGTCCGGCCCGGAAGCCCGGGTCGCCGGGTGCAACGCCGTCATCAACTCCAGACCCGTCACCGCCGTCGAACCCCGCGGCGTCATCACCCGAGACGCATACACACCCAAAACACGAACAAGGTCAGCCGCCGGCAACTGCCCGGCCTCACCCCAGTGACGGGCGTCCAGCGCGTTCCACGACGGGATGCACAACTGGACACACTGACGATCCGAACCCATGGCCGGGCGGTAGACCCGCGCCCAGGGCCCAAAACCCCTCTTGGTCAGCCTCCACTCAGCACGGGCCAGCTGCTTGATGACCTTATGGCCCTCCGGAATACGCCCGGCATGCTTCTCCTCCTCCGTCAGGGCCACAGGAAGGCCGTAACGCTCCAGGGCGGACACGGTCAGCACAAGCAGCGGGTCAGCATCCCTGCCCGGCCCCGACAGCTTCGGCTGCCCGAGCCTCGCCTCCTTAAGAGCCCAGTCCACCAAGGACGGGACCGACCTGGCAGGCACATCCAGAACCAGACCACCGACGCAGTACGCCACCACCTGCCCGTCCTCGACATCCACGACCGCCAACGGCCCGTTCTCGAACCGCAGACCACCCCCGCCTGCCGGAACCCCGTCCGGCGCCGCCCTCCTCACACCGGAACGACGCGACCCCGACAACGGCACCGGCGAAGCCGGCCTCATGGTGCGCGCCGGGCGCGGCGCGGCCGCCGCAGCATCAGCGGGAACAGGAACAGGAGACCGAGTGCCCTCCGGTGCCGCCGTGTCCGCAGCCTCAGACGCCGGAGCCGTGGACGGCGGCCGCGCCTGCACCGCAGCCCCAGGACCAGGCACACCCACACCACCCGCACCCGCCGGATAGAGCTGCGCGAGCTTGTCCAGCAGCCGGGCATAAGCATCACGCTCCGGCGGACGCGGCTCGGTCTTTCCGGACTCCCAGCCGGACACCGTAGCCCGGCGCACCCTCAGCGCAGACGCCACTTCCTCGATCGTCAGACCATGCGCAACACGCAACCGCTTCCGCTCCCCCGGCGGCGGCAGCGCAGCACGCGACGCCAGCAAAGCATCCACCGCATCGAACAACTCAGACATCAAACACCTCCTGACTGCCAACCTACCCAAGACAACGTACGAACCGCGTACACGCAGCGGACATCACACGTACAACATGCGACCCAAAGACAAAAGCACAGCCCTGAGCGGTACGGCGTTGACGCTGCCGATACGGACGCTCCTCGGAAAGCGCGCGACCGGCGCGTAGGTGCCGCGGGGCCGCCGCCTCGTCGCGATGCGCCTCCTTCCACATCCGCCGCGGCGGGCCCCACGGATCGGATGCGAGGTGAAGGGGCCCGGTTCCATGAGCGCCGGGAGGTGAGTCCCGTTCCCGCACCACAGCCCGGGGGCGCTGCCCCTCCCGTTGAGCGTCGTACGGCAGGATGAGGCCATGAGCGTAGTCAAGATCAATGTGCTGACCGTCCCCCAGGAACAACGCGAGACGCTGGAGAAGCGCTTCGCGTCCCGGGCACACGCCGTCGAGAGCTCCGACGGGTTCGAGTGGTTCGAGCTGCTTCGGCCCGTCGAGGGCACCGACAACTACCTCGTCTACACGCGCTGGCGTGACGAGGCGTCCTTCCAGGCCTGGATGGAGGGGCCGATGAAGGCCGCCCACCAAGGCCCCGACAGCGGCGGCGAGCGTCCGAAGCCGGCGGCCAGCGGGTCCACCGTGTGGTCCTTCGAGGTCGTGCAGCAGGCCGGGCCGGCCGGCGTGTAGCGAGCCTTCAAGTCAACCGCCCGGCCAGGTCTCGCGTACGGCCCCTCATGGCCGCCCGCGCCCCCGGCCAGGCAAGTCGGGTGAGTCGGGTGAGTCGGGTGAGTCGGGTGAGTCAAGTCGGGCAGGCCGGATGGGTCCGTCGGGCAGGTCGGGCAGGCCTGCCCGGCCTGCCCGCGTTGCCTCGCCTCGAGCTGCGATTCCCGATGTCACCCACCTGCACCGACCGGTATCGGCCCGGCCCGGCGCAGCGCTGCCGTCCGCCGGCCGTGCCCCTCCCGCCATGGCCGGCGGCCTGATCCAGCGCCGAGGTACCACGCGCCTCCCCCGTCCCTGCCCGAGGGCCCCCCGCACGCCCCTCGGCGCGGTCCAGGTCAGTCTCAGGGCGCACGCGGTCTCCTCCCGGCGGTTGATCCCCTGCGGCCAGGGCGTTTCTAGGATCAGCACGGGGGCCGGTGGCCGGCGGACGGGGAGAGGCCCCCGGCAGGGGAACACTGATCAGTGCGTGCGCCGCCGCGCGTGTGGAGAACGGACCGACGGGCCGGTGGACGACAACATGACACTGCTGGATGTACTGCTGGGCGCGGTCCGTGATGCTCCCGGGCAGGTTGTCGTCCATGTCCGCGGCGACGGCAGCGAGTTGACCGTCACTCTGCCCGAACTCCTGGACGACGCCATGAGCGTGGCCGGCGGTCTCCGGGAGGCCGGCCTCGCGCCGGGGAGCTGTGTGCCGTTGCTGGCCGATCGCAGCGAGGACTTCCAGCCGATGTTCTGGGGTGCGCTCGCCGCCGGTCTCGTCCCCGTGCCGCTGGCGCCCGACGCCCGGCGCGTCCTGCCGGTCTGGGAGCACCTGGGCCGGCCGCCCGTCGTCGTGGACGCGGCGACCAGGTCGGTGGCCGGTGAACTCCCCGGTGACGTACGCGCTCTGACGCTCGATGTGCTGCGGCAGGTGCCGGTGCTGCGGGAGCCGGTCGTCGCCGGGCCGCAGGACGTCGCGTTCGTGCAGTTCTCCTCGGGGAGCACCGGTGCCCCCAAGGGCGTGGAGGTCAGCCATCGCGCGGTGCTCGCCAATCTGGAGCAGATGCGGACGGCGTCGGCGCTCGGTGCCGACGACGTCGTGGTCAGCTGGATGCCGTACTTCCACGACATGGGGCTCATCGGTACCCACCTCGCCCCGCTGGCCGCCCGTGCCAAGCAGGTGAAGATCGGGCCGCTGTCGTTCGCCAAGCGGCCCCGGGTCTGGTTCGAGGTTGCGGACCGGCACCGGGCCACCGTGCTCTCCGCGGCCAACTTCGCCCTGGCGCTGGCGGTACGGCGGGTCCCTGACGAGGTCGTCGCACGGCTGGACCTTTCGGCCGTACGGCTGATGCTGGTGGGCGCGGAGCCGATCGCGCCCGCGGTGTGGCGGGAGTTCGCCCGCAAGACGCGCCCGGCGGGGCTGGTTCCGTCGGCGGCCCAGCCCGTCTACGGGCTGGCGGAGGCGACGCTGGCGGTGACGTTCCCGCCGCTGGGGGAAGTGGCCGAGCCCCTGGTCCTGGACCGTGTCTCGCTGAGCCGGGGTGCGGCGGTGGACTCGGTGGCGGGCGAGGGGGCCGTCGAGCTGATGGACGTCGGGGTCCCGGTGGCGGGGTGCACCGTACGGATCGTCGACGACGGGGGTGCCGAGCTCGGCGACCGGCGGGTCGGGCACATCATGGTCAGCGGGCCTCAGCTGGCCCGTGGCTACCACCGCCTCCCCGGTGAGAGCGCCGATGCGTTCTCCGGCGGGTGGCTGCGTACCGGCGATCTCGGTTTCCTGCGGGACGGCCGGCTGTGCGTCACGGGGCGCCACAAGGACGTCCTGTTCCTCAACGGCCGCACCTTCCACGCCCCGGACATGGAGGCGGTCGCCGCGGCCACCCCCGGGCTGCCTCCCGGTGCCCCCGCCGTGATCGGATCGACCGACCCGTTGACCGGCGGGGAGCGCGTCGTGGTGTTCATCCCCTGGGCCCGGCCGCCGCACGGGGCGGCGGAGGTACTCGAACAGGTCGCCGCCCGGGTGCGCGAGGCACTCCTCCACGACGACGTACGGGTACTGGCCCTGCCTCCGGGGGCGTTTCCCCGTACGACGAGCGGGAAGCTGCAGCGGCAACGTCTGCGGGAGCGGTTCGAGGCGGGCGACCGGGGACCGGGAGACACTGTGCCTCCGGCCGGTGCGGGGCTGACGGCCGATACGAGGTCTCCGGCCGAGGCGGGAACCATGACCAGGGCGCGGTCCTCGGCCGGTGCGGGAACCATGACCAGGGCGCGGTCCTCGGCCGGTGCGGGAACCATGGCCGGTGCAAGCTCCACGGCCGAGGCGAGTTCTCCGGAGCGTACGGGGTCCGCAGCCGGTGCCGGGTCCGGGTCCGCCTCTCCCGGGCCGGCCGCGGCGCCCCGGTCGCGGGCCGAGGCCGAACAGGCCGTACGGGAGGTGTGGGCGCGTGTGCTGGGTCGGCCCGCCGGGTCGATCGGGCGGCACGAGCCGTTCGGGAGCCTGGGTGGGACGTCCCTGAAGGCCATGGAGGTTCTCGTGGCGCTGGAGGACGCCTTCGGCCTCACGCTGCCACCGGCGGTGATCCGGGACCACGACACCGTCGCCGCACTCGCCGGTCATCTTCTGACCGGTGCCCCCAGCGCTGTTCCGGCACCCACGTCGTCCGCCCCGGAGGGCGAGCAGCCTGAAATCTCGGCCGGGGCCGGTTCCGAGGCGGTCGCGGCCGTCATCGGGATGGCGTGCCGGTTCCCCGGCGCTGACACACCCGACGCGTTCTGGGACCTGCTCATCGACGGGCGCGACGCCGTCACCCCCGTACCGGACGGGCGGTGGGATGGTCCCGGGGCCCGGGCCTCGACAGCTCCCCGGCGACGCTGGGGTGCCCTGCTCGACGACCCCGCCGCTTTCGATGCCGGCTACTTCGGCATCGGCCAGGACGAGGCCCGTGCGCTCGATCCGCAGGCGCGGCTCTTCCTCGAACTCGCCCATGAGGCCCTCGAACGTGCCGGTTACGCGGGGCCCCGCCGGAGCGGCCGCAGGATCGGGGTCTTCGCGGCCGTCGGGGAGAGCGGCTACCGGGAGGTGCTGGACCGCGCCTCCGCCGACGGGTCCCCCCTGCCCGCCGCCCTCACCGGGAACCTGCCCGGTCTCATCGCCGCCCGCGTCTCCCAGTGCCTCGACCTCGACGGTCCCGCGCTCGCCGTGGACACCGCCTGCTCGTCGGGGCTGACGGCCCTGCACCTGGCACGGCGCAGCCTCCTGGACGGCGAGTGCGACCTCGCCGTGGTCGGCGGGGTCAACCTCCACCTGACCTCGACCGGTCACCGCCTGCTGGAGGAGGCACAGGCCCTCTCCCCCACAGGCCGCAGCCGCGCCTTCAGTGCCGACGCCGACGGCTTCGTACCCGGTGAGGGCGGTGCCGCGATCGTCCTGACACGGCTGGGCGCCGCCCGTGCCGCCGACGACGCCGTACTCGCCCTGGTCCGGGGTACCGCCGTCAACAACGACGGCCGCTCGATGAGTCTCATGGCGCCCAACCCGCTGCGGCAGCGCGAGGTCATCACCCGGGCGTACGAGACGGCCGGTGTCGACCCCGCCTCGGTGACCTACGTGGAGGCCCATGGAACGGGCACGGCCGTGGGGGACCCGATCGAACTGCGCTCGCTCGCCCACGCGTTCCCCCCGCGGCCCGACGGTGAGCCGCGGCTCCTCGGTTCGGTGAAGACGAACATCGGGCATCTGCTGAACGCGGCCGCACTGCCTTCCCTGGTCAAGGTCGTGCTGGCGCTGAACCACCGCAGGCTGCCTCCGTCGTTGCACCACGCGTCCCCCTCACCGGGCCTTGCGACCGCCGGCTTCTCCGTGGTGACCGAGGCCCGGGACTGGACCTCTTCCGGCCCGCTCGTGGCGGGCGTCAACGCCTTCGGTTTCGGCGGGACCAACGCTCATGCCGTTCTTGAACAGGCCCCGCCCCACGCGCCGCAGGTCACACCCCGCGCCACGCAGGCCCCGCCCCACGCAACGTACAAGGGTACGGAAGCCGGGCCGCACCTGCTGACCCTGTCGGCCCGCAGCGCCGCCGGGCTGCGGGAGGCGGCAGCGCAGCTCGCCGCCCATCTGGACGGCCACCCGGAGCTGGACGAAGGAGACGTCTGCCTCACCGCGAGCACATCCCGCGACGAC
>NZ_JBEYKR010000221.1:0-7938 GCF_040703535.1 Streptomyces sp. NPDC007346 | reverse complement strand
ACAGCGCTTGCGGCACGGCATCGCCGCCAAAGCAATAGACGCGCACCGGTGGCGCCGGCAGGTGCTGACGCTCGGCGCACTCCACCAACTGCTGCCCCGGCCGCGGCCCCCACCGCCGCACCGGCCCCCGCCGACGCGGCGCCCGGAACGGGCCGTACGGCGCTGCACGGCCACGGCTAGCGATCTTCGGCGTCCGCGGGCCCGGCCGGACGACCCGGCTCCGCCGCCCCCTTCCAGACCACTCCGGCCTCTCAGCGCCGGAGGGAGCCGCTGCCCCCGGCGTACGCGGGGAGCGCGATCGACCGCCGGCTCCCGGCACCACGCATGACCGACCACGTCACGCACCACGGCACCACGTACGACTGATCGCGTCACGCATCACGCACGACTGATCACGCACGACTGATCAAGTACCACTGATTACGTCACGCATCACGCATCACGCATCACGCATCACGCATCACGCATCACGCATCACGCGGTACACGGCGCACCGCCCGTGCCGCTGCCCGGCGACGGCCGCAGGAGACGGGTCGAGCCGCACTCGAAGGGACCACCGTGAAGCTGAGCGACCTACTGGCCGGGCAGGACCACCACGTACTGCAGGGAAGCCCCGAGCGCACCAGGATCACGGCCGGCACGACGTTCGACGCGGACCGGGTCACCCCCGGCTCCGTCTTCGTCGCGGTGCCCGACCACGCGGCCGGCGGACCCGACGCCGTCGCACCGGCCGTCGCGCGCGGCGCGGCCGCCGTCGTCGTCGACGCCCAGGCCCCACCCCTTCCCGCGGCGGCGGGCGACGTGTGCGCGATCCGGGTGCCGGACGCCCGCAAGGCCGCGGCCGTCATCGCCTCGCGCTACTTCGGTGAGCCGGGCCGCGCGATGGACCTGATCGCCATCACCGGGACCAACGGCAAGACCTCCGTCTCGTACATGGTCGAGTCGGTGCTGCGGCTCGCCGAGGGGGCCCGGGTCGGGGTGATCGGCACCGCGGGGAGCCGGATCGGGGACGAACCGATCCCGATGCCGCCCTCGGCCCTCTCCACCCCCGAGTCGCCCGACCTCCAGTACCTGCTGAGCCGCATGCGCGACAGTGCGGCCGGCAGCGTCGTCCTGGAGGCCACCTCGATGGGCCTGCTGACCCACCGACTGGACCGGACCTTCATCGACGTCGGCGTCTTCACCAACCTGTCGCAGGACCACCTCGACGACCACGGCACCATGGAGCACTACCGGGACGCCAAACTCCGCCTCTTCCAGGGGCTGTGCCGGCGCGCGGTCATCAACGCGGACGACCCGGTCGGCGCCGGCATCCGGGAGCTGATGCCCGACGCGGTGACCACGTACGCGCTGGACGGCCCGGCGGACTACCGCGCGACCGACCTGGAGGTGGACGCCGCGGGGACCCGGTTCACCCTGCACCACGACGGCCGGAAGTACCCGGCGGCCATCCCGTCCCCGGGCCGGTTCTCCGTCTCCAACGCCCTGGCGACGGTGGCCGCCTGCCATCTGCTCGGCCACAGCCTGGCCGGGCTGGTCGACGCGCTGGAGCGCATGCCGCAGATCCCCGGCCGCTTCGAGCGGCTCCACACCCCCGAGGGCACCTCGGTGATCGTGGACTACGCCCACTCGCCGGACTCCCTCAACAAGGTCCTGACCACGATCAGGGGCTTCGCCAAGGGCCGGATCGTCACGGTCTTCGGCTGCGGCGGCGACCGCGACACCACCAAGCGCGCCGAGATGGGCACCATCGCCGGCACCCACTCCGACCTGTGCGTCCTCACCTCGGACAATCCCCGGTACGAGGACCCCGAGGCGATCCTCGACCAGATCGCGCCGGGCATCACGGCGACCGGAACGCCGTTCGAACGGTTCACCGACCGCCGCGCGGCCATCGCCTGCGCCCTCGCCTCGGCGGGACCGGCGGACATCGTGCTCATCGCCGGCAAGGGCAGCGAGCCCCACCAGACCGTGGGCGACGAGCTGCTGCCCTTCAGCGACATGGCCACCGTGCGCGAACTGATCGGCCAGTAGGCGGTCGCTCACCCCTGCCCATCGCGCTCGCCCCGCTCGTCCCGCTCACCTCGCCCATTCCACTCACCTCGCTCACCTCGCCCATCCCACTCACCTCGCTCACCTGCGAAAAGGCGGTGGTGCGGTGGGCGGGTCGGCTGACATGCTGCTGACCGTGCGCCCGAACGCCGGGCCGCGAGCAGGGCGGGGGAGCGGCAGCCGTGGACGTGTTCACCACAAAGTCGGGACAGGTGCGGGGGCGGCGCTCCGAGCGGGACCCGGGGATCGTCACCGTACGCGGACTGCCGTACGCCGCCCCGCCGTTCGGCGCCGACCGGTTCCGGGAGCCGCGCCCGGCACGGCCCTGGGACGGCGTACGGGAGTGCACCGCGTACGGCCCCGTCGCGCCGCAGTCCGCCGAGCTGCCCGGCTCCCCCGCCTGGCACCCGGGGGACGAGGACATCCTCACGCTGAACATCTGGGCACCGGCGGACGGGCCCGGCGGCCTGCCCGTGCTCGTCTGGATCCACGGCGGCGCCTACGTCTTCGGCTCCTCCGCCCAGCCCGACTTCGACGGCACCGCCCTCGCCGCCCGGGGACTCGTCGTCGTCACGCTCAACTACCGCCTGGGCTTCGAGGGGTTCGGCCACGTCCCCGCCGACGGCGAGGGCCCGGCCTGCCCCGACAACCGGGGACTGCTCGACCAGATCGCCGCCCTCGAATGGGTACGGGACAACATCGCCGCCTTCGGTGGCTCACCCGACCGGGTCACCGTGGCCGGACAGTCCTCGGGGGCCACCGCCGTGGCCTGCCTGATGGTGACGGACCGGGCGCGCGGCCTGCTGCACCGCGCCATCGCGCACAGCGCCGTCAACGCCTGCGCCACGGTCGAACAGGCGGCCCGCACCACCGCCGAGGTCGCGGCGGCGGCCGGGGTGCCCGCCACCCGTACGGGGCTGCTCGCCGCATCACCGCAGGCGCTGGTGGCCGCGTCGGACGAGGTCGTCGACCGGTACCGGCAGGACCCCGGCTCGGGGCAGCGCCACTACGACCCGGCGATCTACGGTCCGGTCGCCGACGGGGTTCTCCTGCCCTGCGACCCGCTGGCGGCGGCGGCCACCGGAGCGGGCGCGGAGGTGGAGCTGCTGGTCTGCCACACGACGGAGGAATACTGGCTCCTGGACGCCGTGGGCAGCAGCGCCAAGGTCACCACCGAACGGCAACTCACCGCGTTCGCCACGGACTTCGGACTGCCGGCACAGCTCGTCGACGGCTACCGCAGCCGTCTGCCGGACGACACCCCCGTCCTCGACGTCTACCTCGCCCTGTACGGAGACCTCCTCTTCGCCGAATACAGCAGCAGGCTCGCCGAGGCCCACGGCCGGGCCGGCGGGCGGACCTTCCTCTCCCGCTTCGACCGCCGGCGAAGCGGGGCCGGTGGGGCCGAAGGGCCGGAGGGTGCCGAGGGGCCGGAGGGGGCTGGTGGGGCCGGCAGGGCTGATGGGGCCGGCGGGGCCGACGGGTCCGGCGGGCGGGTCCGGGCCTGGCACTGCGCGGACATCCCCTTCGCCTTCGGGAACGTCCACGACGAGAGCCTTCACTTCCTGACCGGCGGCCCGCCCGGCCCGGCCGACCACGAGCTGGCAGACCGCATGGCGGGCGCCTGGGCCGCGTTCGCCGCCCACGGGGACCCGGGCTGGGCTCCTTGGGGCGGCGGCGGAGAAGGGCCCGAAGTGCGGGTCTGGCGCACGACCGGGGAGGAGGCTCGGGAGACCGGCGCCTTCCGCGACCTGTGGCGGGCGGCGGGCCTGCCCCTGCTGGCCCCCTAGTACAGCTAGTACAGCGGCAGCCGGAGCGACCCCGTGCCGTCGCGCACGTCGTGCACGATGCGCAGCTTGCCCACCGGGTTGCCGTGCTCGTCCGCCGTCACCAGGACCGCGTCGTCGCTGTTGACACACTTCCCCCGCTCATTCGGTTCGGGGCAGAAGAGCAGATAGCCGGTCTGCCGGTCGACCCGGCCCGGCTCCAGGCGCCATATCCACTGGTAGGGGGTCACGACCACGTTCGGGTAGGTGGCGCGCAGCTCGTCCCGCACGGCTTCCTGGACCGCCTTGCCGAACTCCTGGCTCTCCTTGAACGGGCGGACCACGCGGGCCTTGCCCGCCGTGTCCACCTGCCCGTCGTTGATGTCGTAACTGGCCGAGTGGTAGGTCCGCTTGGTGAGCGAGGCGAGCAGGTTGCCGCGGGTCAGGCGCATCACGGCGGGCCAGGTGTCCTTGCCCCGGTCGCGCTTCGCGGCGACGGCGGGGGAGACGACGTTCACGTGCGAGGCCTTCGCCTTCGCCAACGGGCTGTCGGCCCCGCTCGCCGTGACCCAGCGCTGGACGCAGCCCCCGATCTCGGCGAGCACCTTCTCCACCGTGGCGTTGGTCAGTTCGGCCACCACGTAGGGCGGCGAACCGGGGAGGCCGAGGGCGATGACCTCGTAGCCGCACGCGTCGAACGCGTCCCGGACGGTGCGGTACGCGGCCGCGTCCGACCGCCCGCGCGCCACCGCCTCCGTCAGCACCCCGGCGCACTCCTTGCCGTCGCAGGTGCCCTTGTCCGCGTCGATGCGCAGCCGGACCACGGCGTCCCGGTCGTCGGCCACCGCGAAGGTGACCTCGGAGCCTCCCGTACTCGGGAAGAGCGTGCGGGCCCCGATCGTCTTGAGCTGCCCGGGGAGGTGCTTGTCGGCCAGTTCCTGCGCCGCGCCGCGGTCCTCCTTGGTGGAGACCGCCCCGCACGCGCCGACCAGTGCCACCAGCGAACCCACCAGCACGCAGGTGACGGCGGCTCTCAACTGCCTGCGACGTGATCCGGCCATGGTCTGCTCCTCGGGGTGGTGTCGCCCTGTGTTCCTGTGACAGTAGGACCAGTCGCCGCGTGCCGGATGAGTACCCCTACTCACATCCGGTACGGGGCATCTCCACGGACCGCTCGGTGCACCCGAGCGCACCCCTCCTCCGGACCGCCTTGCAACTTGGCATGGACCTGATCATCGAACTCCGCTACAGTCCGGGGCGTCGCATCTGAGAGCGCTCTCAAAGGCTCGATCCGGGTGTGCTCCCGGATGCCTCCCGTTCCACCCCCACGTCGTTGGAACAACAGGAAGGGTCACTCCCTTGAGACATGCAACCGTCCTGCGGACCGGTCTGTCCGCGCTCCTGGTCCTCGGTGCCTGGACCGCCGCCGGTCCGTCGACCGCGTCCGCCGCCCCCGCCGACTCCGCGGAGCTCCCCGCCTCCGCGGCCCTGCTCTCCGCCATGCAGCGCGACCTGGGCCTGACCGAGGGCCAGGCCCGCACGCGACTGGCGGAGGAGAAGGCGGCGACGGCCCTGGAACCGAAGGCCCAGCGCGCCGCCGGCTCCGCCTACGGCGGGTCATGGTTCGACCCCGCGAGCGGCAAGCTGACCGTGGCGGTCACGGACGCCGGCAAGGCCGGCGCCGTCCGGGCCGCCGGCGCGCAGACCCGGATCGTCGAGCACTCGGCCGCCCGGCTCGACGCCACCATGAAGCGCATCGACGCCCTGAGCGCGCCCGACGGTGTGGCCAGTTGGCGCGTCGACCCCGTGACCAGCCGCGTCGTCGTGAACGTCGTCGGTTCGGCAGAGCGTGACAACGATGTCCGCGCCTTCGTGGCCAAGGCCCGCAAGGCCGGACCCGTGACGGTGGAGCGGACGGGGGAGGCCCCGCAGACCTTCGCCGCGGGCACCGTCGGCGGCGACCCGTACTACACCGGCAACGTCCGCTGCTCGATCGGCTTCTCGGTCCACGGCGGCTTCGTCACCGCCGGGCACTGCGGGGGCGCCGGGCAGCAGGTCCGCGGCTGGGACAACTCCTACATCGGCAACTTCCAGGGCTCGTCCTTCCCCGGCGACGACTACGCCTGGGTGAACGTCGGCAGCGGCTGGTGGACCGTCCCCGTCGTCCTCGGCTGGGGCGCGGTCCCGGACCAGTTGGTCCGCGGCTCGAACGAGGCTCCGATCGGTGCGTCGATCTGCCGCTCCGGCTCCACCACCCGCTGGCACTGCGGCCACGTCCTCGCCAAGAACGAGACCGTGAACTACAGCCAGGGCGCCGTGCACCAGATGACCAAGACCAGTGTCTGCGCCGAAGGCGGCGACTCCGGCGGCTCGTTCATCAGCGGCGACCAGGCCCAGGGCGTCACCTCGGGCGGCTGGGGCAACTGCAGCGGCGGCGGCGAGACCTGGTACCAGCCGGTCAACGAGATCCTCAACCGGTACGGGCTGACCCTGCACACCGCCTGATCCCGGGAAGCCGGCCGCCGGGCGGTGCGGTCGGCTCCCCTCGCTGAGTACGACAGGTGCCCGAGCGGCCCTGCCCACGGGCGGGGCCGCTTCCGCGTGCCGCCGCCCCTCCGCCGCCCCGGGCGATGCGGCGTTCACCGCCGTATCCGCCCCCGGTCCAACGCCCTTGGCGCGGCGCATCGTTCACAAGCTATTGACACCCTCTCAGCCTCGGCGCAACACTGGCACCGCCTTGGAGAGCGCTCTCCCAACAGTTTCCCGGTGGCTTCCCGGCCTCGTGGACGCAAGGGGGCGGCGCCTCTTCCGGGCTGCACCACCCAGCTCAACTCTCCCCCCACCGTGCACCCGATGTGCATGGATGCAGAGCGGCATGGAGGTCCGCATGGCGACAAGATTCAGTAGAACGACCCTGGTGTCCGCGCTGGTCGTGGCGACCGCCCTGGCCCTGGTGGCCCTGGGGCTGACCGCGATCACGAACGCCGGGGTCACCACGGCCGGCGCCACCACCCCCCGGTCCGCGGCCGATCCGCCCGCCGCGGCGTCCCACGTGATGCAGGGGCACACGATGGCGGCGGCCAAGCCCGTCGCCTTCGGCGACGACCCCGACGGTGACGGCTACATTCCGGCGAACCCGCCGGTCACCGGAGTGGAGCCGTCCCAGGAGATTCCCCCGCACCGCTACTTCCACGAGTTCCAGGCGAACTGTTCGGTCACCCACACCGCCCCGGACGACCCGATCGTCTACCCGGGCCGGGCCGGCGCGTCGCACGACCACACGTTCATGGGGAACGACACCACGAACGCGAGCAGCACCACCGCCTCGCTGAGCGCGGGCGGCACGGCCTGCCTGGCGTCGGGTGACCTCTCCGCGTACTGGATGCCGACCCTCTACGACGGGAACGAGGAGATCCGCCCGATCGGACCGCAGATCATCTACTACAAGGCCGGAGTCACCGACTACCGCACGGTCCGGCCCTTCCCCAAGGGGCTGCGGTTCGTCGTCGGCAGCCCGACCCAGACCGCCGAGCAGTTCCGTAACCACCCCGGCATGGTCGAGGGGTACGAGTGCGGTGAGAGCTACCACAACTACGAGTTCCCGGCGGCCTGCCCCACCAGCCCGGACACGCAGCTCAACCTGCGTATGCAGGCGCCCAGTTGCTGGGACGGGAAGTATCTGGACACCCCCGACCACCAGTCCCACATGGCCTATCCGGTCGTGATGGGGGCCAACCAGGACGTCTGCCCGGCGAGCCACCCGGTCGCCCTGCCGATGATCGAGTTCAAGATGGCGTGGCCGGTCAACGGAGACATGTCGCAGGTCAGACTGGCCAGCGGGGCCGGTCACTCCTTCCACTACGACTTCTTCAACGCCTGGGACGACGCCACGCTGAAGGCCATGGTCGACCACTGTGTCGTCGGCGGCCTCCAGTGCGACGCCCGTGGCTACGACGAGAACAACCCGGACCGGGGCGCCGCTCTGGACGAGAACTACGAGCTGCCCTGAACGGGTCGACCTGGGCGGTTTGACCGGACGGGTTGACCTGAGCGGGTTGACCTGAACGGGTTGACCGCCTGACCGACCCGGAAGCGCTCTCCCTCATGGGCGCACCCTGCC
>NZ_JBEYKR010000220.1:0-7979 GCF_040703535.1 Streptomyces sp. NPDC007346 | reverse complement strand
CTGTTCCTGATCCTGGGCGACGACCTGCTGTTCATCTACTTCGGTTGGGAAGGCGTGGCTTCCGGGGGTCAGCCCGCCGGGTCCGGGGCCGGGTACGTGGGGTACTCCACGCCGGAGACGTGCTGGACGACCCGGATGACCTGGCAGGAGTAGCCGAACTCGTTGTCGTACCAGAGGTAGAGGATGGCGTTGTCGCCGTCGACCTTGGTGGCGCCCGCGTCGACGATCGAGGCGTGGCGTGAGCCGATGAAGTCGCTGGAGACCGCGTCGGGGGCGCTGATGAAGTCGATCTGGCGCTTGAGCGGGGAGGCCAGCGACACGTTGCGCAGGTAGTCGAGGACCTCCTCGCGGTTGGTCTCCCGGCCCAGGCGCAGGCTCAGGATCGCGATCGAGACGTCCGGCACCGGGACGCGGATGGAGCTGCCGGTGATCGGCGCGTCCAGGTCGGGCAGCGCCTTGGCCACGGCCGACGCCGCACCCGTCTCGGTGATGACCATGTTGAGCGCCGCCGAGCGGCCGCGCCGGTCCGAGCTGTGGTAATTGTCCAGCAGGTTCTGGTCGTTGGTGTACGAGTGGACGGTCTCCACGTGGCCGCGCAGGACGCCGTACTCGTCCGCCATCGCCTTGAGCGGCGGGACGATCGCGTTGGTGGTGCAGGACGCGCAGGACAGGATCTGCTCGTCGTCCTTGATCGTGTCGTGGTTGACCCCGTGCACGATGTTGGGGACGTCGCCCTTGCCCGGCGCGGTCAGGACCACCTTGGCGATGCCGGGGCGCAGGTGCTTGGAGAGCCCCTCGCGATCGCGCCACCTGCCGGTGTTGTCGATCAGGATGGCGTCCTTGACCCCGTACTCGGTGTAGTCCACCGACGTCGGGTCGTCCGAGTAGATGACCTTGATCTCGTTGCCGTTGGCGATGATCTTGCTGTTCGCCTCGTCGACGGTGATCGTGCCCGAGAACTGGCCGTGGATGGAGTCGCGCCGCAGCAGTGAGGCGCGCTTGACGATGTCCTGGCCGGAGCCCTTGCGTACGACGATGGCGCGCAGCCGCAGTCCGTTGCCGGAGCCGGCCTTCTCGATCAGGAGGCGGGCGATGAGGCGGCCGATGCGGCCGAAGCCGTAGAGGACGACATCGCGCGCACCGCGGCGGTCGATCTTGTTGGCGCCGGTGGCCCCGGCGACGGCCTCGGCGGTGAACTCCTCCACCGTCAGGCCGCGGTCGTCGGCGCGGAACGTCGCGGCCAGCATGCCTATGTCGATCTGGGAGGGACCGAGATCGAGCGTCGTCAGAGCCCGCAGGAACGGCATCGTCTCGGTGACGGACAGCTCCTCACCGGCTATCTGCCGGGCGAAGCGGTGGGTCTTGAGGATGCTGACCACCGACTTGTTCACCAGGGAGCGGCTGTGCAGCAGGACGTTCACGTCCTGCTCACGGTGCAGCTTCCCGATGATCGGGATCATCGACTCCGCGATCTCCTCGCGGTGCATCCAGTTGGTGAACGAGTCGTCATTGACAGTCACGTGTTTATCTTTCGAGCTAGGCGGCGCTCATATGGTAGCCGCCCCGATGTACCCGTCGTCCAGGTGGCCCCCGTCCGGAAATCCGGAGGCGGTCGCTCCGGTGTCGGGTGCGGCGTAATCGGGCGCCCGTGCGAGAGCTCATACCAGAGCGGGACGGATGGCGGGCAAGTTCGACAACTGCCCGTCGCGCACAGGTCGGACGCGACTACCGTGTGTGCTCGGTGATCAACGGGGGGCTCCTGGATGTCGGGTCCGCCCGGCCGACGCCCCCAGCCCGACCGACCACCGTAGGTGCCACCGCATGAACACCGACAGGAACGCCGATTCCTGGTGCCCCCTGTACCGAGGACGCTGATGTCTCAACTTCGCGCACCCGCCGCGCGACCGGACCGCCGTGAGGGCGGGCGGCACGGCCGCCCCGGCGCACGCGCCCACTCGGCCCCGAGCAGGCCGCGCGCCGCCCAGCCCACCCCCGAGGGCCGCATACGCCCCCAGTTGCTGCGTACCGCGCTGCTCCCGACCATCGCCGCCCTGCTCAGCGGCGCGGCAGCCGTCATCTTCACCGTCCGCGACGGTGCCGTGGACCCGTCCCCGAGCCTCTGGGCCGCGCTCGGCGGATCGGCCGCTCTGGCCGTCGCCGCCGTCGCCGCCGCCTACCTCGGCGCCAACCGCGTCGCCGGGGCCGTGCTCGACCGGGCGCTGGCGCTCCGCCGCGCCAGCGCCCAGGGCCAGGCCGAACTCCAGGGGGTGGTGGAGCGGCTCCGCGCCAACGAGCCCGTCGGCCCCCGGCGCCCCGCGCCGCCGCCCGCCCCCGACGGCGACGCCTTCGACCTGCTCGCGCAGGAGATGGGGCGGGCCCAGGACGCCGCGGTCACCGCCGTCGTCCAGGCGTCGCAGCTCTTCAGCTCCACGGGCAACGAACAGAAGGTCGAGGTCTTCGTCAACCTGGCCCGGCGGCTGCAGTCCCTCGTCCACCGCGAGATCCAGATCCTCGACGAGCTGGAGCACGAGGTCGAGGACCCCGACCTGCTCAAGGGCCTCTTCCACGTCGACCACCTGGCCACCCGCATCCGCCGCCACGCCGAGAACCTCGCCGTCCTCGGCGGCGCCGTCTCCCGGCGCCAGTGGAGCAACCCGGTCACCATGACCGAGGTGCTGCGCTCGGCCATCGCGGAGGTCGAGCAGTACCCCCGGGTCAAGCTCGTCCCGCCGATGGACGGCACCCTGCGCGGCCACGCCGTCGCCGACGTGATCCACCTGCTGGCCGAACTGGTCGAGAACGCCACGGTGTTCTCCGCCCCGCACACCCAGGTCCTGCTGCGCGTCCAGCGCGTCACCGCCGGACTCGCGCTGGAGGTGGAGGACCGTGGCCTCGGGATGCCGGACCACGAGCAGAACCGGATGAACGCCCTGCTCTCCGACCCCGACCAGGTCAACGTCGCCCATCTGCTCCAGGACGGCCGGATCGGCCTGTTCGTCGTCTCCGCCCTGGCCCGTCGCCACGGCATCGCGGTCCGCCTGCAGAGCAACATCTACGGCGGTACGCAAGCGGTCCTCGTCCTGCCGCAGACCCTCCTCGGGGCCGACCCCGACACCGCGACCGCCCCCGGCACCGCCCCCGTACCGCCGCCCGGAGCCGTACACCGGCCGCCCGCCGACAACGGGCCCTCGGCCCCGCCCCCGCACGTCCAGGCGGTCCGGCCGCCGGCCGTCCCCGTGGCCCCCGCCGACGCCCCCGCCGGTCACCCGCGCGACGCCCAGGCGCCGGGTTCGCACGCACAGGCCGCACCGGAGAGCCGCCCGCCGCAGCCGCGCGGCGAGGCGCCGCCCCTCCCGCTGCGCGCCGAGCGGGCCGACCGGCCCGCACCACCCGCCTCTGCCCCCGATCGGCTCGCACCACCCGCATCCGTCGCCGACCGGCCGGCGCCGGCCGCCTTCGTCCCCGAACGGGCCGACCGGCCGACGCCGCCCGCCGCCCGCCCCGAACTGCCCAAGCGGGCCAACCAGGAACACCTCGTCCCGCAACTGCGGCAAGCCCCCGCCCCCCGGTCCGAGGACGAGCACGCCCTGCACGACCCGGGCCTCATGGCCGCCTTCCGGCGCGGCGTCGACCTCGCCGAGGCCCAGGCCGCGCAGGAGGAGGGCGCCGCCACCGGATACGGCGGTGCCACCGGCGCGCCGACCGCGCTCGACGCCCCCCTGGAGACCCTCGCCCCCCTCCCCGTACGCGGAGCCGACCGGGCTCCCGGAGCGCCCACGCCCGTCAGCCACCCGCAGACCGGGCGCGACCCCTTCCTGCCGGGACACACCGTGCCGGAACCCCGTAAAGACACGACCTTCAAGGAGTAGACACGATGGTGAGCGACATGCCGTCCGGTCAGGTCTCGGACCTGGACTGGCTGCTGAGCGGACTGGTCCAACGCGTGCCCTACACGCGCAGCGCGGTGCTGCTCTCGGCCGACGGGCTGGTGAAATCCGTCCACGGCATGGACCACGACAGCGCCGACCACATGGCCGCCCTGGCCGCCGGCCTGTACTCCCTGGGCCGCAGCGCCGGCGCCCGCTTCGGGGACAACGGCGACGTCCGGCAGGTGGTCGTCGAACTCGACTCCACCCTCCTGTTCGTCTCCACCGCCGGGTCCGGCACCTGTCTCGCCGTCCTGGCCGGACGTGAGGCGGACGCCGCGGTGCTCGGCTACGAGATGGCGATGCTGGTCAAGAGCGTCCGCCCCTATCTGATGACCCCGTTGCGGCAGCCGGCCGGGGCGCCGTTCACCCCGGGGCTGTGAGGATGCCGGCCCCGCAGGACGGGCCCCTGCTCGACGACGCGGCCGGCCGGCTGATCCGCCCGTACACCGTCAGCAACGGCCGCACCCGGCCGTCCACCGGATTCGATCTGCTCTCCCTGGTCATGGCCACGGGCATCGAACCCGACATCCACCTCGGCCCCGAGCACACCGTGGCCCTCGGACTGTGCGACGGGCCCATGTCCGTCGCCGAGATCGCCGCACACCTCAAGCTGCCCGCGGTCGTCACCAAGGTCCTCCTCTCCGACCTGGTCGACTGCGGCGCGGTCACCGCGCACGCCCCCGCGTTTCATGACATGCCCACCGACCGATCCCTGCTGGAGGCAGTGCTCGATGGTTTACGACGACAGCTCTGACCGCACCGGAACCACCGAGTTCTTCCCCGTGGCCCTCAAGGTCCTGGTCGCGGGCGGATTCGGCGTCGGCAAGACGACCTTCGTCGGTGCGGTCAGCGAGATCGCTCCCCTGAGCACCGAGGAGCTGCTGACCCAGGTCAGCGTGGGGACCGACAACCTGGACGGCGTCGAGTCCAAGACGGCCACCACCGTCGCCATGGACTTCGGCCGCATCACCCTCTCCGAGCAGCACGTCCTGTACCTGTTCGGGACACCGGGCCAGGAGCGGTTCTGGTTCATGTGGGACGAGCTCTCCCAGGGCGCGCTCGGCGCCGTGGTGCTCGCCGACACCCGGCGGCTGGCGGAGTGCTTCGCCGCCGTGGACTTCTTCGAGCGGCGCGGTATCGGGTTCATCGTCGCGGTCAACGAGTTCGACGGTGCCTTCCGCTACGAGCCCGACGAGGTGCGCGCCGCGCTCGACCTCGGGCCCGAGGTGCCCGTCGTCCTGTGCGACGCCCGGATCGCCAGCTCCGGTACGGGGGCGCTGGTCACCCTCGTACAGCACCTCATCAACGCCACCTCCGCGCCCGCCCCGCTCCAGGCCTTCGGAGCCCACCAGTGACGTCCTTCGCCACCGGCCGGATGCTGCTGACCCCCGCCGACCGGGACGGCCCGGCCCGTGCGGAGCGGCTGCGGAGGCTGGATCTCGGCGAACGGGCCGACGCCTCGTTCGACAGCTTCGACGCCTTCGCCGACAAGGTCGCCGAAGTGACCGCGTCGCCCTTCTCGATGGTCAACTTCATCGACGAGAACCGGCAGTTCTTCGCGGGACTGCACACCCCGGCGGGCAACCGCGGCGGCCAGGACATCGGGGCGGCCGCGGCGGGCGGCAACCGCAGCGCCCGCTACATGGCCCGGGACCACGGCTACTGCCCGCACGTCGTCGTGCGGCGCAAGGCGCTCGTCCTGGACGACGTCTGCGACTACCCGCGGTTCGCCGGCAATCCGGTGGTCGACGACATAGGCGTCCGCTCCTACCTGGGCGCACCGCTCATCGACCGCACGGGCATCGCGCTGGGGACCGTCTGCGCCGTCGACACCGTGCCACGCCCCTGGGGCCGCGCCGGTCTCGACACCATCAAGTCCCTCGCCCGGGAACTCGTCCTCCAGATCGACCACCGGGAGGGCTGCCGCCACCCCTGACGCGTGGAAGGCAGCTGCCTTCCCGCGGGACGCGCCCGCGCTGCCCCGCGCCACCACCTCCCCGTCGATCCGCACCACCCGCGACCGCCGCCGACCGGCCGGCCACCGCGGAGAGTCCGGGCGGCCCGGTGAGCACGGCGACTCCCGGCGCCCGAGCGCCACCAGCGCCCCGCCTCAGGCCCGCAGGAACCCGGTGATCCGCTCCCGCAGGCCCTGCGGATCGAGCCCGTGCGCCGCCACATGCTCCTCCATCCCCCCGTACCGGCGCAGCTCGGCGCGGCCCACCCCGAGGCCGAGGACCCGGTGCGGCAGCTCCACGAGCGCCTCGTTCGCGGCGGCCGTCGAAGTGCCCGCCAGATAGGGCTCCACGATGACCACGTCGGCGCCCGGACCCGCACCGACGGCGCGGCGCAGCCCCGCCGCGTCGAACGGCCGCACGGTCGTCGCGTACAGCACGCTCACATCCAGCCCCTCGGTGGCCGCGAGGACGTTGTCCAGCATCGGGCCGACCGCGACCACCGTCCCGCCCCGCCCCTCGCGCACCACGGAGAACCCGCCGTCACCGCCCACCGGCCGCGCCTCCCGGTTCGCCTGGAGCGAGAGGCGTACGTACACGCGGTCGTCGCCCTCCACCGCTCCTCGCAGCAGCGCCTCGGCCTCGCCGGGGTGGCCGGGCACGTGGACCGTCCAGCCGTCCAGGGTGTCCAGGAGCGCCACATCGCCCGGTGCCATATGGGTGAAGCCCCCGGCGGGCCAGTCGTACGAGCCACCGGCGCTGACCAGGATCCCGCCCACCCCCTGGTGCCCGAGATCCAGCTTGACCTGCTCGAACGGCCGCTCCACCAGGAAGCTCGCGAAGGTGTGCATGATCGGCCGCATCCCTGTCAGTGCCATCCCCGCTCCGGCACCGATCAGCAGCTGCTCCCTGATCCCGACGTTGATCACCCGGGCCGGATGGGCCCGCCGGGCCGGTGCGAAGCCGTCGGCGCTGATGTCGGCGAGCACGACGGCCAGCCGGGGCTCCTCGGTCAGGAGCTGTGAGGCGGTGGCGATGAAACGGTCACGCATGGTGTCCATGAAAGGTCCTCCTGAGGAATCGGCCGGTCCGCTGCGGTCCGGTCCGAGCTGCGGTTCTGCGGTGGCGGGGTCAGCCCTTGGGCTCGACCCGGGCGACCACGGCCCGGGGCCGGCCGGGGTGGGGTGCGGTGAAGGCCGCGTACAGGGCTTCGTGGTCGCGGCCGTCCACCGTCGCCGCCGACCAGCCGGCGGCCTCGAACCGGGAGGCGATGCCGCCGGGCCAGCCGTGGGTGGCGGAAGCGTTGTCGATCACCAGGGTGTGGAGCTGCTCGAGGCCGGCCGGGCCGGCGTGGGCGATGGCCTCGTGGTTGCTGCCCTCGTCCAGCTCGGCGTCGCCGACCAGCACCCACACCCGGGGGTCGGTGAGCCCCTGGGCCCGCAGCCCGAGGACGGTCCCGACGGCCAGCGGCAGACCGTGCCCCAGCGAGCCGCTGCCGATCTCCGCGCCGGGGACGAGCAGCCGGTCGGGGTGGTGGCCGAGCGGTGAACCGTACGTTCCGAAGCCGCGCAGCACCTCCTCGTCGAAGAACCCGTGGGCCGCCAGAACGGCGTAGTACGCCATGGGCCCGTGCCCCTTGGAGAGCAGGAAGCGGTCCCGCCCGGGGTCGTCTGCGGTGGCGGGCGTCACGCGCAGCACCTTGTTGTAGAGCACCCACAGCGCGTCCGTCGTGGAGTGCGCGGCGGGGGCGTGCTTCTCGGCGCCGGTCATCAGGGTGATCAGGCGGTGGAGGTCGTGGAAGTCGGGAGAGCCGTGGAGGCTGCGTTCCGGGGATGCGGTCGTGTTCGTCATGACACCGAGCGTCCGACATCAACCAAGGTTGAGGTCAAGTAGGGAAAGAGTTCGTGACCACCTGCTCAAGTGCGGTATTGTTCTCATGCGCGTTCGGCCAGGGGAAACCCCAGGTCAGACGAGCAACGGGACGTGGCGCAGCTTGGTAGCGCACTTGACTGGGGGTCAAGGGGTCGCAGGTTCAAATCCTGTCGTCCCGACTCGTGAGAGTTGTTCCAGAAGGCCGGTTCCGGATTTCTCCGGAACC
>NZ_JBEYKR010000219.1:0-7998 GCF_040703535.1 Streptomyces sp. NPDC007346 | reverse complement strand
GGCCGTCGAGCGGAACTTCACCGACGACCTGGTACGCGGCGTGGTGCTGACCGACGCCCTGATCGGCACCTTCGCCGACGCCCACGACCCCGCACTGCTCCAGAACCGGTGCTTCCTCTACCACGTCATCGGCGGCGGAACCGGCGACTGGGACGTCCCCGTCGGCGGCATGGGCGCCCTGACCGACGCACTGGCCGGGGCCGCCCGCGCGGCGGGCACCGAGATCCGCGTACGGCACGAGGCGACCCGGATCGAGACGGACGGCACCCGCGCCGAGGTCACCGTGCGCACACCGGAGGGCGAACACGTCGTCGCCGCCCGCCGGGTGCTGGTCAACGCCTCCCCGCAGGCGCTCGCCGCCCTCCTCGGGGAGGCACCGCCCGCCCCCGCCGAGGGCGCCCAGCTCAAGGTGAACATGGTGCTCACCCGCCTCCCGGAACTCCGCGACCGGTCCGTCGACCCCCGGCAGGCCTTCGCCGGAACGTTCCACATCGCTGAGGGGTACGGGCAGTTGGCCGACGCCTACCGGGAGGCGGCGGCCGGACGGCTGCCCGCCGCCCCGCCGTCCGAGATCTACTGCCACTCGCTGACCGACCCCTCGATCCTCGGCCCCGACCTGGCCGCGCGCGGCTACCAGACCCTCACCCTCTTCGGCCTCCACACCCCGGCCCGGCTCTTCGCCGCCGACCACGACGCCGCCCGCGCCGCCCTGCTCAGGGCCGCCCTCGCCGAGCTGGACGCCCACCTGACCGAGCCGGTCACCGACTGCCTGGCCCTCGACGGGAACGGCGAACCCTGTATCGAGGCCAAGACCCCGCTCGACCTCGAACGCGAGCTGCGCCTGCCCGGCGGCCACATCTTCCACCGCGACCTCTCCTTCCCGTACGCGACCGGGGCCACCGGGCGGTGGGGCGTGGAGACCGACCACGCCAACGTCCTGCTCTGCGGGGCGGGCGCGGTGCGCGGCGGCGGGGTCAGCGGGGTGCCCGGCCACAACGCGGCGATGGCCGCCCTGGGGGAGTGAGACGCCCCGAAGCGGCGGGCGGCCCGCCGGTGCGGCCCCCGGCGCGCGCCCCCGCCTACCGCCCTGCCGCCGACCGCCCCGCCGCTCAGTCGGCCGACAGCACCCAGCCCGTCGCCCCGATCCGCCCCGCGTCCCGGGGCCGGCCGGAGTCGAAGACCGTGACGCCACCGTCCCGCACCCGCAGGGAGTCCACGTACGCGCCGCGCCCCACGTACAGCTGGTCCGTGGTGTAGCGCCACCGCAGCCGGACGTCCTTGCCGCGCCAGGGCGACAGGTCCGCCTCCAGCCGGTGCCACACCCGCCCCGACCAGCCGGAGACCCAGCCCTCCGGGTGCGGCCGCGGGTCCGGGCGGGGGCCCGGGGCCACGGTGGTGAACGGCACCGGCTGCCATCCTCGGCCGGCCGACGCCTCCAGCACGAGCCGGTCGGAGCCGGGTTCGGTGTCCCACCACAGGGCGCACTCCAGCAGGGAGCGCGCGGAGCCCAGGCGCAGGGCGGGCAGGGTCAATGTGGCGCTCGACGCGCTCGCCATCCCGGAGAACCAGGCCGTACGCCCCCGCTCCGGGCGGACCGGGACGGCACGGGCCAGCTGGTTGGCCGTCGCCACCCGGGGCGCGCTGCCCGAGCGCCAGCTCCGTACGGGATGGACCGAGTTGCCCAGCACGATCAGGAACGTGTCGGTCGACGGGTCGAGCACCAGGCTGGTCCCGGTGAAACCGGTGTGGCCCGCCGTGCGCGGGGTGGCCATCGCGCCCATGTACCAGTGCTGGTAGAGCTCGAAGCCGAGGCCGTGCTCGTCACCGGGGAACGCGGTGTTGAAGTCGGTGAAGAGGAGATCGACGGAGGCGGGGGAGAGGATGCGGGAGCGCCCGTAGACGCCGCCGTTGAGCAGGGTGCGGGCGAGGACCGCCAGGTCCCAGGCGCAGGAGAACACCCCGGCGTGACCGGCCACCCCGTCCAGGCTGTGGGCGTTCTCGTCGTGCACCTCGCCCCAGACCAGGCCGCGCTCCAGGCCGGACCACGGCAGCCGGGCGTCCTCCGTCGCCGCGATCTTCGGCTTCCAGGAGGCCGGTGGGTTGTAGCGCGTGCGGTGCATCCCGAGCGGAGCGGTGATCTCGTCGCGGAGCAGGGCGTCCAGAGTGCGGCCGGTGATCTCTTCCAGGATCAGTTGCAGCGAGATCAGGTTGAGGTCGGAGTAGAGATAGGCGCTGCCGGGGGTGCTCGCCGGTACCTCGTCCCAGAGCATCCGGAGCTTCCCCTCCCGGGTCGGCTCCTCGTAGAGCGGGATCCAGGACCGGAACCCCGAGGTGTGGGTGAGCAGCTGACGGACCGTGATGTCCTGCTTGCCACCGCCCGCGAAGTCGGGGAGGTACGCGGCCACGGCGGCCTCCAGCTCCAGCGCGCCGCGCTCGATCTGCTGCACCGCCAGGATCGACGTGAAGAGCTTGGAGATCGAGGCCAGGTCGAAGACGGTGTCCTCGGCCATCGCGATCTGCTGCTCCGCCGGGAACTCCACCCCGGTGTCCGTCGTCTCGTCGTACGCCGCGTAGCGCACCGCCTGCCCGATCGGCCGGTGCAGCGCCACCGTGCCGCCCCGCCCGGCGAGCAGCACCGCGCCCGCGTACCAGGGGTGCCCGGGGGAACCGGTGAGGTACGCCTCCGCCTCCCGGACCAGCTGGTCCAGCGGCCCCTGGAGCAGCCCGGCGCGCGCGGCGCTGCCGCGCCGCAGCGTGGGCCGGTGCTCGGGCCGGTGCGCCCCTGATCCCATGCTCGCTCCCGCGTCCGCCGCCGTCACCGGGCCCGTGCCCGGCGCGCCCCGTTCGACCGCCCCCGCCAGGGGGACCGGCGCCAGGGCGAGGGCGCCGCCCAGCGCCAGTATCCCGCCGCCCAGCCTCCGGCGGCCGATGCCGCCGCCCGTGGCCCCGTCGGCGGCTCCTGTTCTCCCGCCGCCCTCCGCGGGCCCGTCGCCTGCTGTGCTCGTGTTCTCGGAGGTGTGCCCGTTCCCCGCCGCGTACCCGGTCATCCGTAACTCCTTCCCGTGCCCGGAGCCGGCCCCGGGGAGATCCCCGCGCGAGCGCCCCGGCGCGAAAGTAACTTCCGAAATCTCGCCGAGCAGTGAAAGTTCCTGCCGACGCAGAGATTACTGTCGCCGCCGTCTTCCCGTGCGCCTCCGGGAGCGCAAAGAATCTGACACTACATCAGAAAGGCTCCGTCTCGCGGTCGTCCGGCTCGGCATCCCGACGCCCAGGGAGGCGAGCTGAGCAGAGAACTGGGCACCGATCAGCACGCAGTCCTCGGCCGCGCGAACCGTACGGGCAGGGGTGCCGGCGGCCCCCGGCGGGAACGGAACGGGCCGGGCCCGAGGGAGAAACGCCCCACGGACCCGGCCCGACAGCCGCCTCAGTGCCGCTCGTGCACCCGCACCACCCGCAGCTCCGGCGAGGCGGCGATGTCCTTCTCGCAGAACCGGGACGTCACCCAGCGCTCACCCGAGAACAGCCGCGTCTGGTCGCTGTAGTGCGGCGAGTTGGGGTTGGACGACTGGGAGTACGTGAGCAGCGTCCGGGCCACCGGGCACCGGCCGGCGTCCCAGCCGACCGCCTGGATGTAGCTGGAACCGGCCGACACCTCGCTGTAGCCGCCCGCCGCCGGGTTCCACACCGGCTCGATCTTGTTCCAGACGCCGAGGGACTCCGTGCCGCCGCCGACCGGGACGCGCTTCCCGTTCCGTACGACGAACTGGTGCTTGCCCAATGGCGCGTCCAGCGCGATGCGCGCCGCCCGAAGCTCCGTCACCGTGTCGGCCAGAGCCCTGCCCAGGCCGGGCGCGGCGGTGTTCAGGCCGCGCGGGGTACGCACCGGATCGGCCGGGTCGAACGGCACCTTCCACAGCTCCGCCGAGGGCACCGACGCCGCCTTGCGCCAGAACCGGTCGAAGAGCAGCGCGCCCCGGCTGTCGCTGTCCACGCTCCGGTCCCACCGTCGCAGCACCGGGCAGGCCGCCGACACGTCGACCGGTGCCCCGTCACCGCCCACGGCCGTCCCGCCGGGCAGCGTCGCACACCACTTCGCCACGTCGGCCGCGACCAGATCCCCGGTCGGGGCCCGGTTCGCGAGCTGCTGGCGCTCCAGGTCACCGACGCGCAGCCGCCCCCGCTCCGCCATCGCCGTGACATCCTCGATCGCGCCCCGGGTCCGGACCGACCGCTCGGTGGCGACGGTGCCGAAGACCCGCTCGTAACCGGTCAGCGGCCGGTCGGCGTTGGTCAGCCACGCGCTGTCGTTGGAGTTCTCGACGTACGGGGCGTTCTTCAGCGTGGGCATCCGGCCCGGCCCGAAGATCCCGGGCCGCACCGCGTCCCGGTCGCTCCCGAGCGCGCACGCCTTCCTCGACCCGTCCAGCACCGCGAGCCCGGAGGACGGATAGGTGGCCTGCCCCAGTGGGGTCGAGCAGCGCGCCGCCAGCTCGTCGGTGATCCTCGGCAGCACCTGCGACTGCGAGAAGAACGTGTTCCCCGCCCGGTCGGCGGCGATCGTGTTCACCCAGGGCAGCCCCTGGGTGCGGTGGAGCGCCCGCTCGATCCCGGCGGTGGAGCGGGCCTTGCTGAAGCCGAGCGATGTGTCGGCCATGCGCAGGTTCGTCGCGTTCGGGTCGTTGAGCGCGTACGCGGTGGTGGCCGTCCAGGGCAGCGGCAGCCCCGCACCGAGCGAGGTGACCACCGGGCCGTACCGGGTCCACCACTGGCTCCGGGTCACCGGGGCGGCGCCCTTCACCGGCACGGTCACGGTGCGCTCCACCATCCGCTGCGGCTCCCCGTCCACCAGGTAGACCGTGGGGTCGGCCGGATCCAGGGTCAGCTGATGCAGGTTCAGCGTGACGCCGGTCGCCACGGTGTGGCTCCACGCCACGTCCGCGGTGTGCCCGATCGAGACGGTCGTCGAGCCGAGCAGCGAACCGCCCGCCACGTTCAGCTCACCGGGGATCGTCTGCTGGGACTGCCAGAACCGGCGCCCGCCCTCCCACGGATAGTGCGGATTGCCGAGGAGCAGTCCGCGCCCGTCGGCCGTCGTGGACCCCCGGAAGGCGACCGCGTTGGAGCCCATGTCCGCGTTCCGCGTCGACAGGAGACGCTTGGCGGCCGCTGCCGCCTCCTTCGGTGTGACCCCGGCCTTCGGTGTGGCCCCGGCCGCCGACGGTGCGTGCGCCGGCGGCCGTGCGGCCGTGATGCCGTCGACGCCACGCCCCTGGCCGCCGAGCACGGACAGGGCGAAGCCCCGTACCGCCACGTCCAGTGTGGTGACCGGCCGCACCCAGGAGGCGCCCCGGCAGGCGGGGTCGGTGATGCGGTCGCGGTTGCGCGCGAGCCACGCGTTGTACCCGGCGGCGAACCCGCGCATCGACTCCTCGGCCTCCCGGCTGGGACCCGCCGGAGCCGGAACCCTCAGCAGCTTCTCCACCGTCCCGCTGTCCCGGACGCCCCGGAAGTACAGGTCGCTGGAGAGGTTCGTCGCCGCCGAGGAGAGGGAGAAGTCCGGCGCCGCGTCCGGGCCGAAGAACTTCGACCGCTCGCCGCGCACCGTGACGAACCCGTCGGCCAGGGTGCACACCTGGTCGGCGGCCTGCGCCCAGCCGGTGCCGAAGCCCAGGTTCGCGTAGTCCTTCGCCACGATGTGCGGGATGCCGTACTCCGTGTACCGGATGGTGGCGGAGAGCCCGCCGGCCGACGGGTGCCGGGGCTCCGGGGCCCCGGAGGCGGCGGCCGACGGCAGCGACGCAGACACGGTGAACAGGACGAGACCGGAGAGCGCGAACAGTCTGAGACGGTGACGGAAGGTCAAGGGTGTTCCTCCCAACAGGGCGGTCGGCCAGGACGGTTCGCCCGGTCCCGCCGGGCAGCCACGCGCCACTCAGCCAGGGTGCCACGCCCTCTGTCAACCGGGTGGCCGGTATTCAGCCCTCCGGCACTCCCGGCCGGACCCTTGACCCGCGGGTCCCGGCCGCAGAGGATCACGCCCATGACCGGTGTACGCAGCAGCACAGTCGACGGCGTCCTCACCCGCAGCGCCCGCCGCACCCCGCAACGGACCGCCGTGCGGTACGGCGACCGGGCCTGGACCTACCGTTCGCTCGACGCCGCGGTCTCCACCGCGGCCGCCGTCCTGACCGGCGAACACGCGCTGCACCCCGGCGACCGGGTCGCCTCGTACGCCCACAACTCCGACGTGTACCTGATCGCCTTCCTCGCCTGCGCCCGCGCCGGGCTCGTCCACGTACCGGTCAACCAGAACCTCACCGGCGACGACCTGGCCTACCTCCTGGACCAGTCCGGTTCCGCCCTCGTCCTCACCGACCCGGACCTCGCCGAACGCGTCCCCGAGGGCCGTCCCGTACGCACCCTGCGCGACGCCCCGGACTCGCTCCTGGACGCCCTGGACACCGAGCGGC
The DNA here is from genome assembly GCF_040703535.1 of Streptomyces sp. NPDC007346. Classification (NCBI taxonomy): domain Bacteria; kingdom Bacillati; phylum Actinomycetota; class Actinomycetes; order Kitasatosporales; family Streptomycetaceae; genus Streptomyces; species Streptomyces sp. NPDC007346. The sequence continues at coordinate 1,528 of NZ_JBEYKR010000219.1, read as the reverse complement.
CCTTCACCCCGGAGCGCGCCCCGGGCTCCGGCGACCTGGTGCAGCTGCTCTACACCTCCGGGACCACCGCCCTCCCCAAGGGCGCGATGATGACGCACGGGGCCCTGGTCCACGAGTACGTCAGTGCCATCACCGCCCTCGGCCTGGCGGGCGGCGACCGGCCCGTGCACTCGCTGCCGCTCTACCACTCCGCCCAGATGCACGTGTTCCTGCTGCCGTACCTGGCGGTCGGCGCGGAGAACACCATCCTGGACGCCCCGGACGCCGGCCGGATCTTCGACCTGGTCGAAGCGGGCCTGGCCGACAGCCTGTTCGCCCCGCCCACCGTCTGGATCGGCCTGGCCAACCACCCGGGCTTCGCCACCCGCGACCTCACCGCCCTGCGCAAGGCGTACTACGGGGCGTCGGTCATGCCCGTACCCGTCCTGGAACGCCTGCGCGCCCGCCTGCCGCACCTGGCCTTCCACAACTGCTTCGGCCAGAGCGAGATCGGCCCGCTCGCCACCGTCCTCGGCCCCGACGAGCACGAGGGCCGGATGGAGTCCTGCGGCCGGCCCGTCCTCTTCGTGGAGGCCCGCGTCGTCGACGAGGAGGGCCGCGAGGTCCCGGACGGCACCCCGGGCGAGGTGGTCTACCGCTCGCCCCAGCTGTGCACCGGCTACTGGGACAAACCCGAGGAGACGGCCGATGCCTTCCGCGACGGCTGGTTCCACTCCGGCGACCTCGCGGTCCGCGACGCCGAGGGCTACTTCACCGTCGTCGACCGGGTGAAGGACGTCATCAACTCCGGCGGCGTCCTGGTCGCCTCCCGCCAGGTGGAGGACGTCCTCTACACCCACCCCGCCGTGGCCGAGACGGCGGTCGTCGGCCTGCCCGACGAGCGCTGGATCGAAGCCGTCACCGCCGTCGTGGTCCTGCGCGGCGAGGCGAGCGACACCGAACTGATCGACCACGCCCGGCAGAAGCTCCCCCACTTCAAGGCCCCCAAGCGGGTCGTGTTCGTGGAGGCACTGCCCCGTAACGCCAGCGGGAAGATCCTCAAGCGGGAGCTCCGGGACCGGCTGGCCTGACGGGCCGCGCTCGCCGGACCGGCCCGCCGCGCCTGGCCGGCCGCCCGGCAGCACCGGCCGTCCGGCAGCCGAAACGCAGCCCGCCCTCCCCGATTCGGGGAGGGCGGGCCGGATGTCGTACCGGGGTCTACTTCAGACCGTTGCTGATCGCGTTCACGAGTTCGCCGTTGGCGGTGTCGCCGTTGAACTCCCAGAAGAACGCGCCACCCAGGCCCTGGCTCTTGGCCCAGGCCATCTTGCTGTTGATGGTGGCGGGGGTGTCATAGCTCCACCAGTCGTCGCCGCAGTGGGCGTACGCCGTGCCCGCGATCGTGCCGGTGGCCGGGCAGGTGGTCTTCAGGACCTTGTAGTACTGGTTGCCGGGCTCGACGCCGGCCGCCGGACCGCTGGCGCTGCCGCCGGGGGCGGACTGGGTGACGCCGGTCCAGCCGCGGCCGTAGAAGCCGATGCCGAGCAGC
>NZ_JBEYKR010000218.1:0-8072 GCF_040703535.1 Streptomyces sp. NPDC007346 | reverse complement strand
GCGCCGGAGTGTGTCCGGCGCGGGCCCGGCGCGGGCTCCGGGGCTCACACCACCGGCGGCGCTCCCTCGATCGGGCGACCGACGATGCCGGGCCGCCGCTGCCACGGCAGCGGGCCGCCCGGCCGGCGGTAGTCGACGCCGAGGGCGTCGAGCCGGGCGTAATGGTCCGTCATGCGGGCCTCGAATCCGGCGAAGTCCCGCTCGGCCGGGGCCGGCAGCGGCGTCCAGGCGACCTCGGCGAGGGCCGCGAGGCGCGGGAAGACCTGGTAGTCGACGCGGGCCCGGTTCTGCATGACCTCGGTCCACACGTTGCCCTGGGTGCCGAGGACGTGCCGGGCGGCTTCCTCGGAGAGGCCCGGCGGAACGGGTTCGAAGCGGTAGACGTCCTCCAGGGTGCGGACGTACCCGATGGGCATCGGCTCGTCGGGGCCGCCGTCCTGACGGTGGTCCAGGTACACCTGCTGCTCCGGGCACATCACCACGTCGTGCCCGGCTTCGGCGGCCGCGATGCCGCCCGCGTAGCCGCGCCAGGAGGAGACCGCGGCGCCCTCGGCGAGGCCGCCTTCGAGGATCTCGTCCCAGCCGATCATGCGGCGGCCGCGTTCGGTGAGCCAGGTGTCGAAGTGGCGGATGAACCAGGACTGGAGCTCGTCCTCGTCCTTGAGGCCCAGTTCGGCGATCCGGGCCTGGGCGGCCGGGGAGGCCTTCCACTGGTCCTTGACGCACTCGTCGCCGCCGACGTGGATGAACGGCGCGGTCTCGGCGGGGAAGAGGTCGAGCAGCTCTTCGAAGACGCCTTCGAAGAAGCGCACGGTGTTGTCAGTGGGGGCGAGTACGTTCGGACTGACGCCCCAGGTGTCCCAGACGGAGAGGGTGGTGGTGTCGATGACGTCGGTGTTGCCCAGCTCGGGGTATGCGGTGATGGCCGCCTGCGAGTGGCCCGGGATGTCGATCTCGGGGACCACCCGGATATGCCGCTCGGCGGCGTAGGCGACGATCTCGCGGATGTCGTCCTGGGTGTAGTAGCCCCCGTAGGGGGTCTCGTCCCACAGCTCGGATGCCCGGTGCCCGTACTTCGTGCGCGAGCGCCAGGAGCCCGCCTCGGTGAGGCGCGGGTAGCGCTTGATCTCGACGCGCCAGCCCTGGTCGTCGGTGAGGTGGAAGTGGAAGACGTTCAGCTTGTGGGCGGCGAGGAGGTCCAGGTAGCGCAGCACGTCCTCCTTGGGCAGGAAGTGCCGCGAGACGTCGAGCATCAGACCGCGCCAGGAGAAGCGCGGCTCGTCCTCGACGGCCACGGCCGGGACCTCCCAGGTGCGCCCCTTGGTGAGGGGTGCGCGCCGGAAGGCGTCCGGGCCCAGGAGCTGACGGAAGGTCTGCGCCCCCCAGAAGAGGCCGGCCGCGCTGCCTCCGGTGATGCGTACGGCCTCGGCGTCGACGGCCAGGCGGTACGCCTCGGGGGCCAGGGCCGTGTCGAGCGCCAGCTCCACGCGGGGGCCCTCCGTGCCCGGTGCCAGCGGCAGTCCGGTGGCGGCGCCGACGGACGCGCGCAGCAGGCGGGCGACGTCCTCCGTGCCCGGCGCCGCGTCGATCACGGTCGCCTCGCCCAGCCGGAACGGCTCCGCTCCCGGCGGCCCCCAGGTCAGGGAGCGCGGGGCGGGGACGAGACCGGTGGCCGCCCGGTCCCCGGTTGTCGCCGCGTCCGTGACCTCGGCGTTCTTGGATGTCATGAGATCAGTCCTTAACCGCTCCGCCCAGTCCGGAGACGAGGCGTCGCTGTACGAGTACGAAGAAGACGAGGACGGGAATGGTCATCACCGTCGAGGCTGCCATGATCCCGCCCCAGTCGTTCTCGTCCGGTTTCATGAAGACCAGCAGCGCCATCGGCAGCGTCGACTGGGAGGTGTCGCTGATGATGAAGGACTTCGCGAACAGGAAGTCGTTCCAGGTGGTGATGAAGGAGAAGACGCTGGTCGCCACGAGGCCCGGGAAGACCAGCGGGAAGAGGATCTGCCACAGGAAGCGGGTGCGGCTGGCCCCGTCGATGTAGGCGGCCTCCTCCAGGGCTTCGGGTACGGCTCTGACGAAGCCCCGGAGCATCCAGATGGCGAACGGCAGCGAGAAGGCGAGGTGCGGCAGGATCAGCGAGCCGAGCGTGTTGAGCTGGCCGAAGTCCCGCATCAGGAAGAACAGCGGGATGGTCAGCGCCTCCACCGGCACCATCTGCGCGACCAGGAACATGATCAGCAGGGTGGTGCGGAACTTGAAGCGGAAGCGGGTCACGGCGGTGGCGGCCAGGAAGGCGATCAGCGCGGAGGCGATGACGACCGTGCCGGCCACCAGCAGGCTGTTGAGGAAGTAGCGGCCGAAGTCCTGCTGTTCGAAGACCCGGCGGAACGAGTCGAGCGAGGGGGCGAGCGTCCAGGGGCGGGGCTCGGTGGACTGGATCTCGCCGGCCGGTTTGAAGGCGGAGAGCACCATCCAGTAGAGCGGGAAGGCGACCGCCACGGCGATCAGCAGGGCCGTGGCCTCGGCCGCCAGCCTGCCGGGCCGCTTGACGCGCAGCAGCGTACGTACGCCACCGCCGCGTACGGGGCTGCCGTGTACGGAGCTGTCGCGCGCGGGGCCGTCGTGTACGGGGCCGTCGTGTACGGGACTGTCGGTCGTCGAGCTCACAGTTCCTCCCCCTGGCGCCGCACCAGGCGCAGATAGACCAGCGTGACGGCCAGCAGGATCACCAGCATCACGACGCCGATCGCCGATCCGAGGCTGTACTGCGAGGACGCGAACGCCTTCTGGTACGCGTACACGTTGAGCACCAGGTTCTGCCCGGCGATGCCGCCGCCGTTGGTCATGACGTAGATCTGGGTGAAGACCTTGAAGTCCCAGATGATCGACTGGATGGTGACGACGATCAGGATGGGCTTGAGCATCGGCGCCATGATGGTCCGCCAGATCCGCCACTGGGAGGCGCCGTCCAGCGAGGCGGCCTCCAGCACTTCGGTGGGGATGGCCCGGATGCCCGCGTACACGGTGACCATGACGAACGGGAACGAGCACCACAGGACTTCGAGGAGGACGAGCGCGAAGGCGCTGTAGCGCCCGTACGTCCAGGAGAAGTCGCCGAGCCCGAGCACCCTGTTGACCGGTCCGAAGTCGGGGTCGAAGAGGAAGACCCAGACGGTCGAGCCGGTGATCGCGGGGGTGGCCCAGGCGCCGAGCGCGGCCATCATCAGCGCGAGCCGGGGCAGGGCGCGGATGCGGGTGAGCAGGACGGCCAGCGCGCAGCCGACGAACAGGGTGGACAGGACGCAGGCCGCGGCGAAGAGGACCGTGGCGAGGAGGACCTGCCAGAACTGGCTGTCGTTGAAGAGGGTGGCGTAGTTGTCGAAGCCCTTGAAGGTGGTCGGTTCGCCGCCGCTGACCTGGGCCTGGGTGTACTCCAGGAACGAGATCAGGCCGAGCTGGTAGATCGGGTAGACGAGCAGCCCGGCGAGCAGGACGAGGGCGGGCAGCAGGTAGAGCCAGGGGGTCCAGCCGGAGTGCCCCCTGGGCGAGACGGTACGGCGGCGCCGGGGCGGGCGGCCGGCGGGAGCGCCGGCGCCCGCCGCGGACGCACCCGCGGCCGGGGCTTCGAGCGGGGTGGTGTGCGTGGTCATCGTCAGCCTGCGGCGGCGAACGCCGCGTCCATCTTCTTCGCCGCGTCGTCCGAGGCCTGCTTCACGTCCTTACGGCCGGAGACGATCTCCTGGAACATCGTCGGCAGGACCAGCGAGGCGTCGATCTGGCCCCAGGCGGGCGAGGCGGGGACGAACTTGGCGCCGGCGCCCAGGGTCTGGACGAACGGGGCGACGAAGGGCTGCTTCTTCGCGGCGTTGTCCAGGACGTCGGTGTAGGTCGGCAGGAAGCCCATCGCGTCGAACATCTCGGCCTGGGTCTTCTTGGCGGTGAGCGACTTCATCAGGTCGACGGCGAGGGTGCGGTGCGAACTGCTCTTGAGTACGCCGATGTTGTTGCCGCCGGCGAAGGCGGGGGCGATGGAGTCGGGGGCGATGCCGGGCAGCGGGACGACGGCGTACTTGCCCTTGACCACGCCCTCCTCGACGGCCGCGTGGCTGAAGTCGCCGGCGATGGCCATGGCGGCCTTGCCGGAGGCGAAGGCGGTCACGGTGGCGTTGCCGGTCATGGAGGCGCACTTGGCGGGCGGGCAGTTGTCGTCGCCGAAGAGGGAGGTGTAGGCCTCGATGCCCTTGCGGGCCTTCTCGCTGTTGATGGCCGCCTTGTACGTACCCCCGCTCTCGCCGGCGATCTCGCCGCCGTGGGACCAGATGAAGGGCATCGCGCCGTAGGTGTAGGCGCCGCCGACCGCGAGGCCGTAGAGGTCCGGCTTGGCCTTGTGGATCTTCTTGGCCGTGGAGATCAGCTCGGCCTGGGACTTGGGGGGCTCGATGCCCAGGTCCTCGAGGACGTCGGTGCGGTAGTACAGGGCCCGGACGCCGACGAAGAACGGGGCGCCGTAGACCTTGTCGCCGACGGTGACGGACTGCTTGGCGATCGGGTCGGTGTCCTTGGCCTCCTCCCAGGCGCCGAACTCCTCGGTCACGTCCGCGAGTCCGCCGTCCTTGACGTATCCGGCGGTGTCGCTGTTGCCGTACTCGATGAGGTCAGGGGCGCTCTCGGGGTCGTTGAAGGCGGCCTTGATGCGCTGGGCGCGGGTGTCGACGGGTATGTACTCGACCTTGACCTCGGTGCCCTCGTGGCGCTTCTCGAACGCGGCGACGGCCTCGTTGACGACCTTCTCCTTGGGCTTGTTGCCGACCTCCTGGAAGAGCCAGACACGGAGAGTCCCGCTCTTCTCGTCACCCTTCGCACTGGTGTCGGAGGTCTGCGGCGCACAGGCGGTGGCGGTGAGGCCCGCCAGCACTAGCGCCGCAACCGGGGCGGCAATTCGGGCAGAAAGCTTCATCCGGGAACCCCTACCGGTCATTCGTTGCATCATGTGCAACGTGCGTTTCGTTCTGCACAACTGGCAGGAGAGTAGGTCCGGTTCCGGCGCCCGACAAGTGGTCTCCACCACTCTGTGACCAGCCGACGCAGCCCGTGCAACGCGAGCGCCCGGTCACCCTTCGTGACCGGGCGCGCCAAAGGGCGCGGCCGGGAGGGCGGAGACCGTGCCCAGGAGGGCGAAAGGCCGTGCCCGGGAACGCGAAAGGCCCCCGGCACGCACGTCACCGCGCGTGCCGGGGGCCTGGGGCCCGAAGGGCCGAGGGGGCCGGGTGGGCCCTACTTCTTGCCCTTGTCCTTGCCGCCGCCCTTGCCCTTGTCCTTGTCGCCGCCGGCGCCCATGGACTCGTAGATCTCCTTGCACATGGGACAGACCGGGTACTTCTTGGGGTCGCGCCCCGGCACCCAGACCTTGCCGCACAACGCGACCACGGGAGTGCCCTCCAGGGCGCTCGCCATGATCTTGTCCTTCTGGACGTAATGGGCGTAGCGCTCGTGGTCGCCGTCGCCCCTCGACACCTGCGGCGTCGGCTCTACGAGGGTCCCCGTACCTGCCCCGCGATCGGGCTCAAGAGTGCTCATAACCGCCAAGGGTACAGAGCGCCCGGGGCAGGGGCGGGCCTTCAGTTGAGCGAAGGGTCGTCCGGATACGTGGCGATCATCGCCAGCTCGCTGCGCTGGCGGCGGAGCACCGCGCGCCAGAGCTTCTCCGGGCGCGGGGAGGAGACGTCGCCGGGCTCGGACTCGACCACGTACCAGGCGCCCTCGCCCAGTTCGCCCTCCAGCTGCCCCGGGCCCCAGCCCGCGTACCCGGCGAAGATCCGCAGCGAGCCGAGGGCCGGCCCCAGCAGCTCCGGCGGGGTCTCCAGGTCGACCAGGCCGATCGCCCCGTGGACCCGGCGCCAGCCGAGGGGACCCTCGTCGCCGGGGATCACCGCGACGCCGAGCGCCGAGTCGAGCGAGACCGGGCCGCCCTGGAAGACGACGTCCGGCTCCCCGGTCAGGCCGGCCCAGGACCCGAGGATGTCGCCGACGCCGACCGGGGTCGGGCGGTTCAGGACCACGCCGAGGGAGCCCTCCTCGTCGTGGTCGAGGAGGAGCACCACCGCGCGGTCGAAATTCGGGTCCGCGAGGGCGGGTGTGGCCACGAGCAGTCGCCCTGTGAGCGAGGACACCTCCGTCATGGCAGAAATGATCCCGCATCTTCGTCCCTCGCGGGTGCCGAGCGGCCGCGATGACCACCTCAGGAGAGCGAGCGCAGCTCAGGGCGCACGGAGGCACGGGGGAGCGCACCGCGCGACGGGGGTGCGGGGGCCATCCGGACGGTGACCCTCCGCAAGATCGGGTGAGCGGAGGGTGTTGTGGCGGATTCATGACGTTCGTACACCCCCCTTCGCCTTACGGAAGGGGGGTAGGAGGCCATTACCCTTTTCGTTGGCCCCCTGCCCGACCACTCCGGAACGCGAGATACATGACCGGCACAGACGATGTCCTGCTTGTCCACGGCGGCACCCCGCTGGAGGGCGAGATCCGCGTCCGAGGCGCCAAGAACCTGGTGCCGAAGGCAATGGTCGCAGCCCTGCTCGGCAGCGGGCCCAGCCGCCTCCGCAACGTTCCCGACATCCGTGACGTACGGGTGGTCCGGGGGCTCCTCCAACTGCACGGCGTCACCGTCCGCCCCGGCGACGAGCCGGGCGAACTGATCCTCGACCCCTCGCACGTCGAGTCGGCGAACGTCGCTGACATCGATGCCCACGCGGGTTCGTCACGCATCCCGATCCTCTTCTGCGGCCCCCTGCTGCACCGCCTGGGCCACGCCTTCATCCCGGGCCTGGGCGGCTGCGACATCGGCGGCCGGCCGATCGACTTCCACTTCGAGGTGCTCCGCCAGTTCGGCGCGACCATCGAGAAGCGGGCCGACGGCCAGTACCTGGAGGCCCCGCAGCGGCTGCGCGGCACCAAGATCCGGCTGCCGTACCCCTCGGTGGGCTCCACCGAGCAGGTGCTGCTCACCGCCGTCCTCGCCGAGGGCGTCACCGAGCTGTCCAACGCGGCCGTCGAGCCGGAGATCGAGGACCTCATCTGCGTACTGCAGAAGATGGGCGCGATCATCTCCATGGACACCGACCGGACCATCCGGATCACCGGTGTCGACAAGCTCGACGGGTACACCCACCGGGCGATCCCGGACCGCCTGGAGGCGGCCTCCTGGGCGTCGGCGGCGCTGGCGACCGAGGGCAACATCTATGTGCGCGGCGCCCAGCAGCGCTCCATGATGACCTTCCTCAACACCTACCGCCGGGTCGGCGGCGCCTTCGAGATCGACGACGAGGGCATCCGCTTCTGGCACCCGGGCGGCGCGCTCAACGCCATCGCGCTGGAGACGGACGTCCACCCCGGCTTCCAGACCGACTGGCAGCAGCCCCTGGTGGTGGCGCTGACGCAGGCCGCGGGGCTGTCCATCGTCCACGAGACGGTGTACGAGTCGCGGCTCGGCTTCACCTCCGCGCTCAACCAGATGGGCGCGCACATCCAGCTGTACCGCGAGTGCCTGGGCGGCTCGGACTGCCGCTTCGGCCAGCGCAACTTCCTGCACTCGGCGGTCGTCTCCGGGCCGACGAAGCTCCAGGGCGCCGATCTGGTCATCCCCGACCTGCGCGGCGGCTTCTCGTACCTGATCGCGGCGCTGGCGGCGCAGGGCACCTCCCGGGTGCACGGCATCGACCTGATCAACCGCGGTTACGAGAACTTCATGGACAAGCTGGAGAAGCTCGGCGCCAAGGTGGAGCTGCCGGGCGGTTCGCTCGTCTGACCCGCCCGCGCGCCACGGCCGCGCGCACAGTGCTGCCGCACACAGCACTGCGCACCTCGTGAGCAGCCCGCCGCCCCGGCCCCTCGACAGGGACCGGGGCGGCGGGCTTTTCGGGCTTCACAGGGGCTGTCAGGTCCTTCGGGGGCGGGCGTAGCGGCCCGGGTGCCACGCCAGGGACGTACGAGGACCCGGCGGTAGCCGCCCGAGGACCAGGGCCCCGGGGGCCGTGGAGGCCGGCCCGGGGCCCCGGGGGCCCCGG
>NZ_JBEYKR010000217.1:0-8092 GCF_040703535.1 Streptomyces sp. NPDC007346 | reverse complement strand
ACTGCGGCCATCAGCGTGGTAATCACGATGATCGAGGCGGCCAGCTGGTGATTGCCGTTGGCCGCCGGCCCTTGGCCGGCGCCCCTCCCTGGCGTATCTGCCAGGGCGTGACATTTGAAGACACGCCCTAGTACACCGAGCGCCTTGAGGGCGTGAAGTAGCTGGTCAGGGCGGTGGAGCCGATCTCGCGGCTTCACTGCCCTGATGCGCCTGCCGCCCGGCTGTTGAGTTTGATGCAACCTGCCCCGAGTCGAGGGCTTGTCGCGGCGATTGCTGTCGTGGCATGCTCCGAACCATGATCAAGAGAATCGAGCCCTCCGTCCGTCGATGAGCGAGACGACCGGGACAGGACTGCCCGGGTCACCGACATCGCTGTTCGATCACGCACTCCAGCTACATCAGTTGGCTCCGGGGGAGCCACTTCCGTGCGACGGGGAACCGTATCCCGACGACGAGTTGCACCGTCGTCGGCGAGACCCGAAGGCGCCTGAGGACCGGCACTCGGCCGGCAAGGACGTTGCCCTCGTCCTGGACACGCATTTCGCCAAGGCTTCTGCCCTGCCCAGCGAATTGGCCGATGCCTTTCACGACGTCTACGTCCCGATTCATCAGAACGGGCACATCGCCGCCGCAGCTGAGCGGGCTGGCAGAGAACGCGTTCGCCGAACGGGCCGCTGGTTGGTCCGATACGGGACCGATCGATGCGCGGTCACCGTTGGACTTGCCCTGCTGGCTGCCGTGGGCACAGCCGACGACATCCCGCTGATTCAGACGATCGGGCTGCTTTCCACCTGCTTCGGGCCACTCGCGGCGCACGCATTCGAGCGGCAGACAGGGGGAGTTGAGGCCCTGCTTTGGCTGGCCGAGCGCGTCACCGGCTGGGGACGCGTCTATGTCGTTGAAGCGCTCTGCAGACTCGACGACCCGACTGCCCGGCCTTGGCTGCTTCGCAGAGCCTGTGACGGCGATTCCCTTAATGGATACTTCGCCGGCAACGTCGCCACAGTCGCCAAACTCCATGAGGCACTGGCAGACCCCGACACTGACAGCGAGATGGTCGACCACGTCGGTCGCCTACTCCATCAGATGAGTGACTGCGGGGGGATGGGGCTCACCCTCGCTCGCTACCCTCATTCGGGAGCGGTCCTGGAAGCTCACGCTCGCCATGTGGGTCTGCTCAGCCCGACGATCGAGCGCTATTTCACGATCGCGTTGCTCGCCCAGCACCTGACCACAGAGCCTCCCGAGGCTGCGGGATGCACTGCGGCGCAGCAGGAAGCGCTCCGGACGACCTACCTTGAGGTGCTCGACCGAGAAGAGTGGACCCAGGCCGCACGCGCCGGGCTCGCGACGGATGACGACCGGATGCGATGGCTCGTCGATCACCGGGCGCCCCAGCTGAGGCTGCGTGCGTTTCCCGATCGTGGATCAGATGCCGAGGAATAGCGCACGTCAGGAATAAGTGGTCTCCGCCAGGACACCCGGCTGAGCAGCGGACGACGGAGGGGACCGGCCCGAGGCCGGTCCCCTCCGTCGTCTCCCGTAATACCGCGCTGATGCCCGTCCACGGCCTTACGCATTGGCCGGAACTCGTCGCTGCTGTTCGAGCCCCCTGCCGTTCAGGCCTCCTGCTGTTCAGGCCCCGGAGTCGCGGTTGCCCATCACCGCCGCGAACGCGTCGGGATCGCCGTCGAAGCCGCGTACGTCCGGCCGGAAGACCCACTGGCCCGAACCGGTACGGGAGAACTGCCCGACGACGGCCGCCGTCGACCGGGCGACACTCGCGAAGTCGTCCTCGATCAGGTTCGTGTAGCCCTCCCGGATCTGCACCCCGGTGCTGCTGACCTCGCCGAAGGTCCTGCGTACCTCGCGCTGCTGGATGGCGACCCCGACGACCACCCGGCTGTACGTGGCGGCCAGCCGGTCCAGCTCGATCGTCATGACCTCGTCGAAGCCGAACCCCTGGCCCGTCCTGCTGTCCCGGTTCAGCGTGATCGTGCCGTCCGGCGAGCGGCTGTCGAAGTGCACCAGGTACGAGGGGCTGCCGTACGGTGCCTCCGCCGGATAGGTGGCCGCGATGATGTCGAGGTCGATGTCGGGTTCACCGTGCGGACTGGGATCCCATTTGATCCGTACTTCGACCTTCTCGATGTCCTTGTTCGGAGTGCTCACCGGACTTCCCCTCCTGGCCGACGGTCGCTGGACCGTTCTCATCATCCGATTCACCTGATCTTGTACGGAACGGACGGCGACCAGTCAACCGCCCCTGTGACGGACAGCGGATTCGGGCCATGTGCCCTGTGTGGTCCGCGCGGTCAGGGGGGCCGGTGTGATCGGTGCGGGGTCCGCCGGGCGGACTCCGGCCGGTCCAACAGGGGGTGATCGTGCCGTGGTGTCGTGGCGATCGTTGTGTGCGCGGCACGCCCGCTTCCGAGCGCCCCCCGCACGACCGTGACCTCCGCCACGTTCCTCCCCGTACGATGGCGCGGTGCTGGTGAAGTGGATTCGCTGTTCCGTGGTCGACCGTCATGGCTTCGAGCGGGGGCAGCGGGAGTGGGCGGGGCTGCTCGGCGAGCCGGGGTTCAGGGGGCAGGGCGGCGGGTGGAGCCGCACACGCCCCGATGTCGCCCATGTCTTCGCGTTCTGGGACAACCGCGTCTTCTACGACTCGTTCATGGCCCGCGGACAGGACCGACCGGCGACCGGGCAGGCGGGCACGTTCCGCGACATGCAGGTCATGCTCTTCGAGCGCCGGTTCGACGTGAAGACGGGTTTCGAGCCCGACTTCACGGAGGCGGACGTCGTCAGGGTCGCGCACAGCAGCGTGCACGAGGACCGGGCCGAGCACTTCGTGCTGATGCAGCAGCAGGTGTGGAACCCGGCCATGGCCGGGTCCCCCGGGATGCTGCGCGGGGTCTTCGGGGAGGCGCCCGGCGACGAGTTCCTCGTGCTCTCCATGTGGAAGTCGAGCGCCGAGCGGGGCAAGTACCGCGCCGACGGGGCGGAGCGCCTGGCGGCCCGCGCGCAGACCGAGACGGACGTGGCCGCGCTGACGGGGGACGTCGTCGAGCTGGAACCTTCCTGGACGGTCGGACCCAGGTTCTTGTAGATCACGCGCGGTCTTCACGGGGTGACGCGTGGTCTCTGCGGGGTCACGTGCGGTCTCTACGGGGTGGCGTGGCCTGTTACAGGGTCACGCGCGGTCTCTTGGGTCACGCGTGGTCCCTCTTGGATCACGCACGGTCCCTAAGGGCCACGTCCTGATCGTTACGGATCACGCCCCCGGTCCTCAAGGATCACGCGGAACCGTCGGGCACCCCCTAGGGTCGGTGCATGGCACGACCGCAGCGCATTGTCCTCGTCCGGCACGGCGAGTCCGAGGGCAACGCCGACGACACGGTGTACGAGCGGGAGCCCGACCACGCGCTCCGGCTCACCGCGATGGGTCTGCGGCAGGCCGAGGAGAGCGGGGCGCTCCTGCGTGAGCAGTTCGGCGAGGAGCGGGTGAGCGTCTACATCTCCCCCTACCGCCGGACCCACGAGACGTTCCGGGCCTTCGGCCTCGACCCCGCCCTGGTCCGGGTCCGCGAGGAGCCCCGGCTGCGCGAGCAGGACTGGGGCAACTGGCAGGACCGGGACGACGTACAGCTCCAGAAGGCCTACCGGGACGCCTACGGGCACTTCTTCTACCGCTTCGCCCAGGGGGAGTCCGGCGCCGACGTGTACGACCGGGTCGGGGCCTTCCTGGAGAGCCTGCACCGCAGCTTTGCGGAGCCGGACCACCCGGAGAACGTCCTGCTGGTCACCCACGGACTGACCATGCGGCTGTTCTGCATGCGCTGGTTCCACTGGTCGGTCGCGGAGTTCGAGTCGCTGTCCAACCCGGGCAACGGCGAGATGAGGACCCTGCTCCTGGGCGAGAACGGCCGTTACACCCTCGACCGGCCCTTCCAGAGCTGGCGCACCCCTGAGCCGTACGGCCGCACCGGATAGAGTGGCAGGGCGATGACCGTTGATCCTGCTTCCGAGCGGCGCTTCGAACGCGCCCTGGCCAGCCTGCGTGGCCTGTCCGTGGGAGACGCCCTGGGCTCCCAGTTCTTCGTCCCGGTCAACTACCCGCTGCTCAAGCAGCGCCTCCTGCCGCCCGGCCCCTGGCAGTGGACCGACGACACCGAGATGGCCTCCTCGGTCCTGGCCGTCCTCGCTGCCCACGGCCGCATCGACCAGGACGCGCTCGCGCACTCCTTCGCCGAGCACCATGACTTCGACCGGGGCTACGGGCCCGCCGTGAACCGGCTGCTCCGGCTCGTCCGGGAGGGCGGCGACTGGCGCGAGCTGGCCTCGGCGCTCTTCAACGGGCAGGGGTCGTGGGGCAACGGTTCGGCGATGCGGATCGCCCCGCTCGGCGCCTGGTACGCGGACGACCCGGAGCAGGCCACCCACCAGGCCGAGATCTCCTCGTACACCACGCACCAGCACCGTGAGGCCGTCGTCGGCGCGATGGCCGTCGCGGCGGCCGCCTCGCTCGCCGCGGCCCCCGGCGGGCCGCCGAAACCGGAGGAGTTCCTCGACGGCGTCGTCGCGCTCGTGCCCCGCAGCGCCGTCGGCGCCGGGCTGCGCAGGGCCCGCGACATGCTGGACTACCAGGACGCCGGGACGGTCGCCGCGGTCCTCGGCAACGGCCGCAGGACCAGCGCCCACGACACCGTGCCGTTCGCCCTCTGGTCGGCGGCCCGGAGCCTCGGGGACTTCGAGGAGGCCTTCTGGGTCACGGCCCAGGCGGGAGGCGATGTCGACACGACCTGCGCCATCGTCGGCGGCGTCGTCGCCGCCGGTACGGCCGGGACGCCGCCCGCCGACTGGCTGGCCCGCACGGAGGAGCCTCCCGGCTGGCTGGTCCCGGCGGACCACTGACCGTACGGACCCGTGGGCCGTAGGGGCCGTACGGACCCCTTGGCAGGTCGGACTCGGTCGGGCCCCGCGGCCGACAGCCGGGCCGACCGTCTGTCACGGTCCTGCCACAGGCCTCACTCTGAGTATTCGCGAACACCGGTTCGGGATTAACCTTCGGCCACGCCGTCCCCTGGTCGATCTTCACCGGTCCGCCTCCACGGGCGCGCGCCGAATGAGATACCGGGACCACGCGCTGCCCAAAACCATGTGCGGGTGCCCGGTGGGGGAGGGGTCCCATGTCCGAACGATCGTCAGAGCCGTCAGAGCCGTCAGAGCCGCAGCCACCGGAGTCGTCCAAGGCGGCCGAGTCGCCTGAGCTGCCTGAGGCACCTGAGGCACGCGAGGCGCCCGAGGCGCCTGCGGCTTCATCCCCGCCCGCCGCCGGTTCGGCGGCTCCGCCCCCGCCCTCGCCCGAGCCGGCATCACCGGTCACGGAACCGGCGGCCCAGCGCGCGCAGCAGCCCTGGCAGCCCGGACACCCCTGGCGGCCGCCCGTCAAGACCCCCGGCGCGACGGCGCGGCTCCGTCCGGCCGCGCCGCCCCTGATCCGGCCCGCCGTCCTCTGGGCGGCCCTGGCCACCGCCGTACTCAGCGCGCTCCTGCTCGGCGACGGCCTCGGTGTGAACCTCCTGATCGTCGCCGTGCCCGCCGCGCTGGCCGCCGGGTTCGCCGCTCGGGCGGCGGGGCGCCGGCTGCGGCCCTGGACGGCCCTCTGGGCCGTCGGCGGCCTCGCCCTGCTCGTGGTGCCGGCCCTCCGGGACGCGGGCTGGCCGACCTTCCTGGCCGTCGTGTCGGCCTTCGCGCTGGGCTCGCTCGCGCTGCACGGCAGCCGGAGCTGGCTCGGCGTACTGATCGGCTCCGTGGGCACCCTGGACTCGGTCGTGCCGGGGCTCCGGTGGGGCTGGCGCGGGGTACGGGAGCGGGCCGACGACTCCCGGGGGCGCTGGGGCAGCGCCGTCCGCACCACGGCCGTGGCCCTCGGGCTCCTCGTGGTGTTCGGAACGCTCTTCGCCAGCGCCGACGCCGCCTTCGCCGACCTGCTGGGCCGGCTCACCCCGGACGTGACGATCGTCGACGGCCCGTGGCGGACGTTCCTCTTCCTCCTGGGGCTCGTGGGCGCGCTGGCCGCCGCCCGTACCGCCGCCGCACCGGTGCGCTGGGACGGGCTCACCGTCAAGGCCGGCAAGCCCCGGGGACGTACGGAGTGGGCCCTTCCGCTCGTCGTCCTCGACCTGCTCTTCGCCGCGTTCGTCACCCTCCAGCTCGTCGTTCTCCTCGGGGGGTACGACAAGGTGCGCCAGGAGACCGGGCTCGACCACGCCGAGTACGCCCGCCAGGGCTTCTGGCAGCTGCTCTGGGCCACCCTGCTCACCCTCGTCGTGATCGCCCTGGCCCTGCGCTGGGCGCCGCGCGGCTCCCGCCGTGACCGGACGCTGGTACGGGCCGTGCTCGGCCCCCTCTGCGTGCTCACCCTGGTCGTCGTCGCCTCGGCGCTGCGCCGCATGGACCTGTACGTCGACGAGTACGGGCTGACCCGGCTCCGGATCTCCGTGGCCGCCATGGAGCTCTGGCTCGGCGTGGTGCTCGTCCTGATCCTGGCCGCCGGGGTCTTCGGCGCCAGGTTCCTGCCCCGCGCGATCGCGGTCAGCGCCGGGGCCGCCGTACTGGCCTTCGGGCTGATCTCGCCGGACGCGGTCGTCGCCGAGCGGAACGTCCAGCGCTTCGAGGACGGCCGGACCATCGACATCGACTACATCGAGGACCTCTCCGCCGACGCCGTACCGGCCCTGGACAGGCTGCCGGAACCGCACCGCTCCTGCGCGCTCAGGGACATCCAGCGCGAACTGCGGAGAAACGACTCCCCCTGGTACGCCACGAGCTGGGGCGAGGCACGGGCCCGGGAGATCCTCCGCGAACGCCCCGCGACGACCGTCCACCGCCCCTGCTACGCCCTGGGCACGGACGGCGTGCGGGAGGGCGAGCGCGGCGGCTACGAGCAGGACCGCGATGACTACGACCCGTACTGATCCCCGTACGCCCCCGCGACGACGCCACACCGGGCCCCGGGCGCTTCCCGGGCCCGGCGGCAGAATCTCGGTGCGCACGGTGCCCCGGGGTGTTGCTGCTGTCGCTCTCGGCGTACGCTGGCTGGCGCCATGCCGTACGAACCACCCACGCACACCGTCGAGCGCTCGCTTCGCGCTACCACCGGTGCCAGGACCGTCGCCGGTGTCGACGAGGTCGGACGCGGGGCGTGGGCCGGGCCCGTCACCGTGTGTGCCGCGGTCACCGGTCTGCGCCGACCGCCCGAAGGCCTCACCGATTCCAAGCTGTTGACGCCCCGGCGGCGTGCCGAGCTCGCCCCCGTGCTGGAGAGCTGGGTCACCGCCCACGCCCTGGGTCACGCTTCTCCGCAGGAGATCGACGACCTCGGCATGACGGCCGCGCTGCGGCTCGCCGCCGTACGGGCCCTGGAGGGGCTGCCGGTGCGGCCCGAGGCCGTGATACTCGACGGCAAGCACGACTACCTGGGCGTGCCCTGGAAGGTCCGTACGGTCATCAAGGGCGACCAGTCCTGCGTCGCGGTGGCGGCCGCCTCGGTCATCGCCAAGGTGCACCGCGACCGGATGATGGCCGAACTGGGCGGGGAGCGCGAGGAGTACACGGACTTCGCCTTCGCCGCCAACGCGGGGTACCCCTCACCGGTGCACCGGGCCGCGCTGGAGGAGCGGGGGCCCACGCCCCACCACCGCCTCTCCTGGGCGTACCTGGACGCGCTGCCCCGGTGGCAGCACCTGAAGAAGGTCCGGTTCTCCGCCGAGGCGGCCGCACTCGAAAGCGGGGGCCAGCTCGGCTTCGAATTCTGATCGCGCGCAGGCGCCCACCAGCGATGCCGACCGACCACGTCGGCCCACGACAGACCACCTTCCTGCCTCTCTCCCCGAGGAGCCTCAGATTCACGAGAGTGCCCAGGGTCCCCGCGTCACCCCGGCCGCCGGCCGTACCGCGCCGACCCCCCGTCCCGTACCAGGCCCGCGTTCCGCGGCCACGCCGCGTCCCGGCCGTCCGGGCCCCGGCCCCGCTTATTCTAGAGGGGCGCGCAGAAAATAACTGGACGATTTTCAGGGGTATCGGCCTT
>NZ_JBEYKR010000216.1:0-8098 GCF_040703535.1 Streptomyces sp. NPDC007346 | reverse complement strand
GGGGGGGGTGGGGGGGGGGGGGGCGGCCCCCCCCCCCCCGCGCCCCGCCCGGGGGCCGGGCGGGGGGGGGGGGGCCCCCCCCCCCCCGGCCCCCCCCCCCCCCCCCCGGCCGGGAGAGGCTTGCCCGCAGGGCTGTGACCTGCGGGGGCCAGGAATCGGGTCAGCAGCACATTGTGACGTCGACCCGTCGCCGGGAAGCTCGGGGCGCGGCCCGGTGACGGGTCGACGTCACGGTGGCCCGTATCTCCTCCGGTTGTTCGCGTGGAAGGCGGCGGTGGCGCCAGGCGCGGGTGCGGCAGGTGCCGGAGCAGTAGCGGGCGTCCCTCCGGCGGCGCCCGCCGGGCAGGACCGCTGCCGGCAGACCGGGCACAACAGCCGCTCTAGCGCCTCGATGTCGCCCCGGATCTCGGCTTCGGCGGTCAGGACGCCGACCGTGATGATGCGCCCGCTGGTCTGCCGGTCGCGTCAGGCCTGGGCGCGGCAAGGCACCGGAGCAGTACCGCCGCCGGGCCGGTCCGGCCCGGGGAGGGTGGGCACCGCACACCGCGCACATCCGGGAGCGTCCCACCCCTCCAGCGTCCGCCCCTGCGGCCCGGGATGCTCCCGCAGGGCGTCCTCCTGGCCGTGCTCCTGGCGGTCGTCCGCGTCGTCATCCCGGACACGTACAGGGGGTGCTGGTGACGTACTGGTCGGCGGCGGCCGGGACCGAGAGCCGGCCCTGGGCGGGTTGCACCGGGTGGGGTCTCCACGGTTGTTTACGCAGGTGCGCCCAGAGTTGCACCGGGCGTTGCACCGGAGGTGTGAACCCCCGGATCCGCGGATCGTCCGTTCCTGCTGGTCAGACCTGGTGGGCAAGCCGGGTGAGCGCGCCGACACCTCTAATTCGTTAGTAATTAGAGGTTCTGGATCTCTGAGGGGCCCGTGGCGGCGTTGTTCGGCCCGGGGCAGGACGTGTGTGGGCCGGTCGGTGCCGTGGTGACCCCTACGACACCTCCGACCGTGCGAGGTCTTGGTAAAGACCGGTGGCGCTGGGCGCCGGCCGGGGAGAGCCGGCCGCAGCTGTCGGCCGGTCTGGACGCAGTGCTGGCCGCCCGCCAGCCGACAGACGACCGTTGGGCTGGAAGGCAGGGCGCGCGCGATCGTCACAGGACATGAGCTCACCCGGAGCTCTCGGCTGAGTTAGAAATGAAAGGCACCCCGCAAACCGTCAACTCAAGGGCCTTCAAGTCGCAAATCTAGTTGGACACACGACGCATCTCGTGGCACTCTGTGCGCATGGAACTGACGGAGAGCCAGACGGGGGACGCCGTAGAGGGAGGGGGTGTTCCTGCCGGCCCGAATCAGGAAAGGACGATCGCGCTGTTCCTCAAGGCCTCGGGCCGCAGGAATCACACGGTCCCGATCCGGAGGTCCTTCCTTCAGCTGCCGGGTCCGGGGGCGAGGGGGCCGGCGCCGATGCAGGTCTTGGTGTCCCGCAAGCAGGAGCGGCCTCTCGATGCCTATCTCCTGTTCGCTGCGGTGTCGACCGGGGAGGACTTCTCGGTGACCGAGTGGTCCACGTCGTGGGCGCGGTCTTTGGGCATCTTTGAGGAGAAGACCGGAGGCGCCGCCGTGTCCCGGGCCTGGAGGGTGCTGAGGGAGCTGCGCATCGTCGAGACCTCGCGGGGCGAGGGGCGCAGGACCAGGGTGACCAAGCTCAAGGAGGACGGCACGGGTGCGCGCTACACACCGCCCGGAGCGACCGGATCCGGAGTCTCCCCGGAGCGGTACTTCCAGCTGCCGTTTGCGTACTGGGAGGACGGCCTCAACACCAAGCTGAGTCTGCCGGGCAAGGCGATGCTCCTCATCGCCTTGAGCTTGCGGGCCTTTGAGTTCTCCCTGGTGCACGCCCAGATTTGCGACGGGTACGGCATCAACAAACAGACCGTGGCCAAAGGCATCAACGACCTGATCGAGCACAAGGTCATCGACGTGTCGGGCCAGCAGTGGTACGAGACGCTCCGGACCAGGTCGGGTGTGAGCCAGCGTCCGCTCTACCAGTTCGCGGATCGGTTTGTTCAACCCGGGATCTCCCGGATCACCCAGCCAAAGAACTCCAAGCACTAGCTGGAGATCCCAAGACCGCACCGCCCCGCGGCGACCAAACCATGTGGAGGCGGTGCGGTCTCAGACGCCGGCCGACAGGCCGGCAGATCGGTAGAACATGTTCACTGTACGCACTACCCTCGGCCATCCTCTTTCCCCCCGTCGGCGTCTGCCGCGCGCTGTCCTAGTCATCCTCGTGCTGTTCGTCGTGTGGCTCATCGACCCCGTGTACGTCGAGAGCATCGCGATGTGGGTCGGCCTGATCGCGGTGCTGCTGCCCGTCGGCGTCCGGCGGGCGGTGGAAGGCCCGCAGGCCGGCTACTTCTGATCTAGTCAAAAGCCCGGCATGGCGAAGGGAATCCTCCGCGTGCCGGAAAGGAGATGTGCAGCGGCGGCGTGCGTGGTGGAACGAGGCCGCAGCCTCCTGGCGGGACGACCCGCCAGGAGGCTGCGGCCCTGGTGCGGGCGAACTGCCGGTCGGCGGGGAGCTGGTGGTCGACGAGGCTGGGGGAGTATGTCGGTGGGAAGAGCGCGTTGCGCCGTCATATCGCTGGCCCTGGGGCTGGCGATGACCTTGAGCGGGTGTTCCACTGCCGGTACCTCGGCCCTGGACACCGACGGGCTGCCGGGCGTCTGGACCGGGAGCGGCGGCGGCCGGGTCGAGTTCCACGCGGATGGCTGGTTCAGCATGAAGGGGATTCCCGCCGAGTCCATCGCATTCACCTGGAGCGAGCCGCGGAACGGGGCGACCAGGGTCTCGGGTGCGGGAACCTGGGAGCGGCATGACGTCGACGAGGACACTGCTCCTGATGATCGACGCCGGCGGCTCATTCCCGACCGACGAGGAGGTCGCCAGCCTCATGGTCGCCGAGGACGGTCCGCCGCAGGTGTTCTTCTTCGGCACGAACGTCGACAAACCGTACGGCTACGAGATCAGAAAGAACTCGTAACCTCGCCCAACGACTCGGTACACACACCGGGCATGGAATCCGTCGGTTGCGAGCCCGTGTGTGAATGGGGGCGCCGGTGACATCGGATGGGCATCACCAGGGATGGGAGAGCTCTTCCTGCTCAGAGTGCACCGCAGTAGTGATCTTGGCTGTCGCGCGGTGACCAAGTTGCTGCCGCCGGATGCCCATCGTGGGGATGGCCGGCTGCCATGGGCTTGCCTGTTTGCGTGGTGGCGTTCTGGTACTGGACGGACGTGATGTCGTCGCCGCCCAGGTCCATGTCGAAGCCCGCGTCACGATGGGCGCGGATCTTCTCCTCCTCCTTCACCTTGGTCTCGATTACGCCGGGTCCACCACCACGTGGTCGGTGGACTGGACCGTCAGCGGGCGACGCCCAGACCGTCACGCTCACCACCATCCGCCGGACCGCCTGGACGGCCCGGGGCTCCCGGCGGTGGTCCGGCCCGACGCCGGAGGCCGCCGAAGAGCGTCCGGCCGGTCGTGGTGAGTGCGGCGCCAACTCACCACGGCTGGTCAGAGCGTCCGCGCCGCCGGACTCACCACGCCACCCACCACGGCAGCCGACTACTCACCAAGGTGCCCGCGGGGACTCACCACGCCTGGGTGGGACTCACCACGCCACTCACCACGGGGTGGTGAGTGGGCCGGGTTACCGCCCGCGGCGGCTGGGTCCGGTCTCGCGTTCCGCCGGCTCCTCGCGCCCGACCGCTCGCAGCTCCTTCGTTCGGCCCGGTCCCGAGGTTGCTATGAGGGTTGCTAAGGGGGTTGTCAGGGGGGTTGCTAAGGGGGTTGCACACCCGAGGTTGCTAAGGGGGTTGCGCTCGTCCTGGTTGGCCTCTCCCGTTTCCCCAGGTCAGGCAGCGATTTCGACGTGGTGAGTGGTCAGACTTCCTCTTCTGCTGCCCTTCCTGCTCTTGGTGTGGTGGGGGTATGGGTGGGGGCGGTGGCGGACTCGGAAGCCGGCGGGGCGCTGCGCTGGCCGTGGCGTCGCGTCGGTCCGTGGCCGCCGCGGCTTGGGCGTGGGGCGGCCGGTGGCGGCCCTCAGGGCGTCGACCGGACGCCACGGCCCCCCTGGGGCTCCCGGGCGCCAACGGGGGCCTGTACAGGCGGTCAGCCGGTTTCAGGTACAAGATCCCCTCAGGGCGGGGTACGGGGAGTCTTCTCTTCGCTCCTACACTTCCGTAGCGTGTGCCAGCGTGGCGAAACCCGCCGTCAGTGGAATGAGAAGACGGGTTCCGCCACCAGTGAAGGACACCGCAGGTGGGCCCCCGAGTGGTGAGACACGAGGGGGCTCGCCGCGTTAAGCGCCCAGAACCTTCGCGAGCAGTTCAGCGAGTTGCTCGCCGGCTCCGGTTGCAAAGCCGATCAGCAGCGCGAGCATCGTCATACTGACGAGACCCTGCCGCCTCCTGCGGTCCTCCCGGCCCGTTGCGTTCTCGGACGCAAGGTCCTCCTCGTTCTTCTCGGAGCCGGTAGGCATGAGCAAAAGAACACCTCCCAATCGGTCAAGTGACATGTCGGCACCCCAGCAGCAACGGGCGGTGTCCGGCCGCGTTCCTGACGGATCGGGACCACGCATCGCTGCGGAAGTGGATGTGACAGTAGCCCCAAACGAACCGTCAGCTCAGGGCTCTAACAGACGACTTACCTGCCGGTAGCGATTACCCTGACGGTTACGCGTCCGCGCGCGCGGGAGGCACCTGTGACGCAGCTCACTTCTTCTTGCGCTTTCGACCCGGTTTCGAAGTCTTCTTCCAGGGTGTTTTCGGCAACCGCGCCACCTCACCCACCCCCAGCCCAACCACCGCAGAGCGCACCGGCCTCACCCGGAAACCGTTCTTCTGCATCACAGCCGTACGCCTCCTCTCCCTCTGCGCAAGCCACTCAGCACGCTCGGCCGGCGACAGATGCTGAGGCGGCCTCCTACGCTTCCCCCGCCGCGCCTGCGCGACCTCCCGCTGCCGCGCCGCCTGCTCCAGAGCCTGCAACGCCGACTCGAACCACCGATCAACCGTCTTCGCGGTGTACCCGGTGATGTCAGCGAACTCCCGAGCGGAAAGCCCCACCTCCATAGCCCGCCGCACCGACGACCGCGCCCTGGCCGAGATCTTCAACTCCGTCAGCGACATACGACGCCGACGCTCCCCGATCCGAACAAGCCGCTCCTGCGCCCTCTCAACAGGTAAGCCCCGCACCTCGACTCTTCGCTTCGCCACCCAGCGCGCGACGGTCTTCGGGGTGTAGCCGGCCGCGGCGGCCGCTTCCTCGACGTTGATCCCCGAGGTCACCGCCTCCACAACATGCCGTCGAACCTCCTGCAAGTACCTCTGCTCCGCGCACCGGAATCTGCTGCGGCGCCGGTTGATGCGCACCAGGTAGACGCGCAGCTCACCCGCCACCTCTGCCTTTGTCTTCCCGTGGCTGTACGGACCCTTGACCATGCCCCCCCAATCAGCGATGGGGGCATCCTGCCAACGGGGGCCCCGCGGCAGAGCCGTATACCTCCAACTGCAGCCAGGCGAGCTCGCTATCGAGGCGCCGTAGCCGGCACCCATCCTGCGGCGTGCGGACGGAAGAGATTGTGCGGAGAAAGCTCGATGGATGACGAGCGTGGCAGAGCATTTTTGAGTGTTTCTCTGCCGCTCTGACATGATGCCGCTTCAAAGGGGAGGCGGGGACCAGTGAAAATCACGCGTATCAACGCAAGTCGGTTCATGTCATTTTCTACGCTTGACTTGTCGTTGGATGCAGGTACGACGGTGGTGACTGGCCCCAATGCCGTGGGCAAGTCGAATCTGGGACGGATCGTAGACGTGGCTCGTCTTGTGGTGGCCTCGCACGCCGGTTCGGCGGTCCAAGATCGGCTGGACCTGTACGCACGAGCTCCTCGGCATGGAGCTCGCTCTTTTCGACTGACCCTGGACATTGAGATGGACCAGCCCTGGGAGCAGGAACTTGTCGCCACCTTCATCTGTGCCGCCTATGCGTCAGGCAGGGATGTTCGGATGGCACACGGCCGCGTACAACCAGTGTGGCGGGACCAGGACGCCCGCCGACGCCTGGTCCCCGAAAGCGCGCACCTCTTGCTCCGCGGATCCCTAACAGTCGACTACGACGAAGGATCACAACCTCGCTGGCGGGCCAGGTGGCACCACTCTGCCGAAGACCCTGAGTCGGCCTGGAACATCGATCTATTCGGCGGGAACACAGTATCGCGCGCCACCGGTGAGACCGCAGGTAATAAGCTCAACTTGCAGGGCGCCTGGATTCGCGTATTTCCTGATGATGAAATCAATCCTGGGGCTACAGGTCCCAAGCTTGACTTCATGAAAATCTTCACAAGCCTCAATCATCCAATTAATCTGCAAACAAGTCCACACGACACCCAGGCGCCTATCCTGAACAGCGTTCGGGACCTTCACACACTTCTGGGCTGGGATATAAACGAGCCGCGCCAGGTGAGCTTCACTCAGGTTCTTAACGCCGTTCTTCAGCGTGGGATTGTACTGACTGACAACCGCCGGTTGCCGCTGGACCGCTCGTTCAGCCTGCTGAGTGTGGGAAGACAAGCCGATCTCCAAGACGGCAGTCAGGTCCCTGCTGAGCTGTACCGGATCAAGAACGGCCCGCTTCTCCTGAGACAGCGCTACCAGCGAATCCAAGACAGATTTAAAGAGCTGGTAGGCACTGGATTCGACGTTCAAGCGACTCCCGATCCCGAGCAGCCGGGAAATCTATTGATCGATGTCACAGTTTCTGAGGGCGACTATGAATACCCGATCGCGTTCTCAGGTGCCGGCAGACAAGAAGCACTATTCCTCAGCACCATTCTTGTTGGGGACCCCGGACGCGTCATCGTCCTAGACGAGCCTGGTGTCCACATCGAACCCACCCTTCAACGTCGAATCGCTCAAACAACCCCCGACGAAACTCAGTGCCTGATCATCACCCACAGCGCCGACCTGGTACCTGTATCAGCTCCCAACGACCTGTCCCGCATTCTGCGCCTTTCTCTCTCACTCAAAAGCGGCAGCAGTGCCCATCGCGTGAGACAGCTTGACCCTAGAGAGCAAGCGCGCTGGTTGCAGGTTCTAGGTTTGCGTGACACACGCGCTCTGCTCTTCTGTGCCGGCGCCGTGTTGTGCGAAGGAGCAACCGAAATCGGAAGCTTGGGCACATGGTGGGAAGGGAGCAGACATTCGCCGAGCAGCGCTAACATTGCGCTGATCGACGTTGGAGGCCATACAGCGTTCGGTCGCTATATCCAATTCCTTGAGGCCTTTAAAATCCCCTGGGCTGCCATCGCAGATGGTCCGGCCCTCCATCCGGGGAGTGTCTTGCATACACAGCTGAAGGGGCAATCACTTCTCACCGCAACAGAACCCGACAGCGCGACACCCGATTTCGGTGAATGGAAGGGATTTTGGAGGAGTAATGGAGTATTTAGCGTGGCTGACACTTTCGGAATTGGATCGCATGACGGAGAATTCGAGGCTTATATCGAGCAACTGAATCCGCAGCTAATGCAACAGCTCAAGGCGGAACGAAGTAAACCTCGCCTAGGGGCCGCATTCGCTAATCAGCACCCCATCCCCGACGAGATCTCCAGTCTCTACAATGATATCCGAGACCGACTGATGATTCCTACCCCATAACAATGTGATGCGTGCCCCCTCGGGAGCTCCGAGTTTCCGGAGGTTTGGCCTGGTTCCGCCAACTCAACATGCTGCATCATCTGATGCAGCCCTCTCTCCCTCGGCCGCGCCCACGACCTCGTAGCCAGCCCGGCCCGCGCTAGCGGGCCGTTGGTCCTGGAGGCGCAGCCGGAGGGGCCGTTGGGTGGGGAGCGCAGCGGACCGGCCCAACCCGGTGCGGAGCAAAGCAGAGAACCGGTCAGGCCTTGCGCAGCAAGGCTAGGCCTGGGAGCGCAGCGGACAGGCCGTCACCACCCAGGCGCAGCCTGGGTGGTGGGCCCGGTCTGCGCCGGCGACCTGGTGGTTGCCGACGAGGATGGCGTGATCATCATTCCGGTCGCCGCTGTG
>NZ_JBEYKR010000215.1:0-8293 GCF_040703535.1 Streptomyces sp. NPDC007346 | reverse complement strand
CGGCGCCCGGCGCCACCGTCCAGCGCGCCGTGCACGCGGACCCCGCGCCCCGGCGCACCACCGGCGACGGCAACACGCCCCGGGCCACCGCTGCCGAGAAGGCCACGCCCGGCACCGATGGCCCTCGCCGGAAGACGCCCAAGGGCGACGTCGAGCGCGCCGGGAAGAGCGGGCCCTCGGTCGGCAGCGCGCTGATGCGGCTCGTACAGCGTCGTTCGGTTCGGGGCTCGGCAACATCGCCGTCGCCGTCACCGTCCCGCCCCGATATCCGTACGGCAAGAAGCACAGGGAACGCGGGGAACACAGGGCACGCGGGGCACGCGGCGAACACAGGGCACTCAGGAAACGGCCAGCAGGAACCGCTGCCCCCGGCGTCAACCCCCGCGCCGGGCGGCGTGTCCGGCCACCGCAGCGCGCAGCCGCCCACCGTCCAACTCGCGCCCTCCTCACCGGCCGCCCCGTCGATGCCCCCGCAACGGGCTCAGCAGGCACAGGCGTCCGTGGAGGCACAGACGTCGATGCCCATGCCTCCCGTGGCCTCCACCGCACCCACGACACCCACGGCACCGACCGCACCCACGCCCGCCACCGCATCCCCCCGGCCCAACCCGGCCACCCCGGCCGCTCCGGCCGCCCGCCCCCGCCCGGTCCCGGTCCCGGTCGTCCGCCCCCACCCCCCAGCGGCGCCCCCGCCCGGGGCCACCGTCGTCCCCGTCCAGCGGATGCCGCTGCCCGTGGTGCCCGACCCCGCGGGCCCCCCACCCGCAGGCCCGGCGCCCGGCGGCGACGCCCCCCTGGCCGGGCCGCCGGTCCTCTCCGTACGGGTTCCGCCGCGCGCGCACTCCCCGTCGGCCTCCGGGCCGAGCGGTCCCGGCGCCACGGAGCGCCCTCCGACGCAGGCACAGGTGCTGCAACGCGCGGCGGCCCAGGCGGGCATCGCCGCCGGCGTCCCGGTGAAGGCGGTCCCGCCCAAGGGCGCGCGGAGCGGCACACCGGGCGGCACACCGAAGGCCGTTCAGCGCACGGACGACGGCAGCTCCGGCTCCGCGTCCACCTCCGAGACCTCGACCGACAACGCGTCGCACACGGCGAACACGGCCAACCGGATCTCCGGGGCCGAGATCGAGGAGCTGGCCCGGCGTCTCCTCGACCCCGTGAGCCGGCTCATCCGCGCCGACATGCGCCGCGGGCGGGAGCGCGCCGGGCGGCTCCACGACGGCCGCCGCTGACAGCGGCCGCCCCGGCCCGGCACGCCCCGCAGGCCCCGCAGGCCCCGCACGAACAGCACCAGCAGAGAAGAAGAGAAACGGCATGACGGACAACATCTTCGCGACGAGCGTGTTCTTCAAGCTCGTGATCGGCGGCAGCGACCTGGGTGCCTTCCACACCTGCTCGGGCCTGGGCGCCGAGGTCGAGATGGAGACGTACGCCGAGGGCGGCAACAACGGCTTCACCTGGCAGCTGCCGGGGCGCATCACCTGGACCAACATCACGCTGACCCGCCCGGTCACCGCCGACACGATGAAGATCGCGCGCTGGCTGAACGAGACGATCCAGCGGGTCGAGCCCAAGGACGGCGAGATCGTCGCGCTGCGGCCGGACCTCAGCCGGATCATCAGCTGGCAGGTGCAGGGCATCGTCCCCGTGCGCTGGCAGGGCCCCTCCTTCGACCCCGCCAACTCCCAGGCGGCGATAGAGACGTTGGAGATCGCGCACGAGGGCCTGGAGCCCTCCTGATGGCCCGTCACCTACTCACCTCAGCAGACCAGGAAGGAGGAACGCCATGTCACCCGCTCTCCGTGCGAGCCGTGCGCGCGCCCAACTGACCATCATGGAACCGCCGTCGACCGTCGGCGCCAAGCCGGGCGGCACGCTCGCCCAGCTCACCCTCCAGTTCAACCCCTCGAAGCTGTCGCTGAGCAAGAGCACCGAGTGGCGGCGTACTCCGTCCCGGATGGCCGGGCAGTCCGCGCTGCCCGAGTTCGTCGGGAGCGGGCCGCGCTCGCTCTCCCTGGAGGTCTTCCTCGACGCGACGGCCACCCATGACAACTCCGTGGAGAAGGCGGTGGAGCAGCTGATGATCGCCTGTGTGCCCACGCCGACCAGCCTCGCGCGCAAGACGCCCGCGAGCCCCTGGGTGCGGTTCGACTGGGGGACGTCGAGGACCACGTCGTTCGACGGGGTGCTCTCCAACCTCTCCGTCTCGTACACCCTGTTCGACGTGGACGGGAAGCCGCTGCGCGCCACCTGCTCCCTCTCCATCGAGGAGGCGAGCGTCGATCCGGCGGGCCAGAACCCCACCTCGGGTTCGAAGGAGGCGCGGCGTACGCACCGGGTCGTGGCCGGGGACAGCCTGCCGCTGCTCGCCTGGCGCGAGTACGGCGATGCCACCGCCTGGCGCACGATCGCCGAGGCCAACGGCATCGACAACCCCATGCACCTGACCCCCGGCAGTGAACTCCTCGTGCCCGGCCTCGAGGACCACCTCGCGGAGGGCGGCCGATGACCTCCTCCGCACCGGGGCGTTCCTTCGCCGCCGATCCGATCGTGGAGATACCCGCCGAACTGCCGCCGGGCTGGGCCGCCCAGTTGGTGAGCTGTGTGGTCGACGAGAACGTCGGGCTGCCGGACACCGCCGTGCTGATGTACCGGGACCCGGACCACGATCTGCTCAGCGACAGCGGGATCACCCTCGGCACGCCCGTGAAGATCTCTGTCGTCACCGTGCAGGACAAGGCCCGTGAGCGGCTGTTCACCGGCGAGGTCACGGCGATCGAGCTGGACCACGACACCACCGGGACGTTCACCGTCGTCCGCGCCCTCTCCCAGGCGCACCGGCTCCAGCGCGGCCGCAAGGTGGTGGCGTACCGGAACATGAAGACGGCGGACATCGTCCGCAAGGTCGCCGCGGGTGCCGGGCTGACCTGCGGCAAGGTCGAGGCCGCGCCGATCACGTACAAGCAGCTGACCCAGCCCAACGTCTCCGACTGGGAGTTCCTCCAGCACCTGGCGGCCGAGAGCGGTGCGCAGGTGCGGGTCGACGACCAGGGCGTGCTCCAGTTCACCCAGCCCCAGCCGGCCTCCTCGGCACCCTCGCCCGACACCCGGGCCGCCCAGAACCCGATGGTTCTGGAGTACGGGGACAACCTGCTCGCGCTGCGGGCGGTGGTGACCGGCGCGGACGGGGCGGGCGATGTGGAGGTGCGCGGCTGGAACGTCGACACCAAGACGCGGCTCGTGGCGCGGGAGCAGGCCGTCCGCAGCGACACCGTGACGCCCGGGATGAGCCCGTCGGTGGCGGCCGGGGCGTTCGGCGCGAGCGCCCGGATGACCGTCGCCGACACGCCGTACCGGACCCAGGCGGAGACCACGGCCGTCGCCGGTGCGGTGGCGGCCTCGGTCAGCTCGGGGTTCGGGGAGATCGAGGCGGTCGCCTTCGGCAACCCGCAGTTGCGGGCGGGCGAGCCCGTGGCCCTCGGCAACGTCGGCCCGACCTTCTCCGGCCGCTACACCGCGACCGCCGCCCACCACGTCCTGGAACCGGACGGCGGCTACCGCACCACCGTCATCGTCAGCGCCTCGCCCGACCGTTCGCTGGCGGGGCTGACCGGCGGCGGGGCCCCCTCGCGCGGCCCCCGCATGCCGGGTCTCGCGATCGGTGTGGTCACCGACATCCGCGAGGGCAAGGGCCAACGGGGCTGGGTGCGGCTGAAGTTCCCGTGGCTCGACGACACCTATGTGACCGACTGGGTCCGTACGGTGCAGTGGGGCGGCAACGGCGGCGGCGGGGTGTTCAGCCCCGAGGTCAACGACGAGGTGCTGGTCGGCTTCGAGCAGGGGCTGCTGGACAGCCCGTACGTGCTCGGCGGCCTCTACAACGGGATCGACCGGCCCTCGGACCATGACGTACCCCTCGTCGACAAGACCAGCGGCAAGGTCAACCGCCGCTCCCTGGTGTCGCGTTCGGGCAACCGGCTGGAGCTGCTGGACACTCCGCGCGGCCCGTCCGGTGTCCGGCTGGCCAGTGGCAACAAGCGGCTGGAGGTCACGCTCGACGAGCGGAGGAACGAGATCGCGCTGACCGTGTTCGCCCCCGGCTCCCAGCGGCCGCAGAGCTGCGTGACGCTCTCCTCGTCGGGCATCACGCTCGACGCCGGTACGGGCGACGTGGAGGTGAAGGGGCGGTCGGTGACCATCAACGGAAAGACGGGGGTCACCGTGGACGGCGGGCTGCTCGCCGTACTCAAGGCCAAGCTCATCCGGATCAACTGACCTCCCCTGCCCATCGGCCACGCACGTCCCTGCCCATCGACCACACATGTCCCCGCACGTCCCCGCACGTCCCTTTCACAGCAAGGAGAACCCCGGCCATGCCCCCCGCAGCCCGCACGGGCGACAGCACCGCCCACGGCGGCCTCATCGGCACCCCGCCCCCGGGTGCGGTGGCCGTCGCCACCGTGCTGATCGGCGGCCGGCCCGCGGCCGTCACCGGGAGCCTGCACGTGTGCGTGGTCCCCCCGCACGCGGCGCTCGGGCCGGGCAACGTGATCATGCCCAACCCGATGGTGGCCGTCAGCGGTCCGGTGCTCATCGGCGGGCTGCCCGCCGCCCGCATGGGAGACAGGACCACCTGCGGCGCACCGGTCATCAGCGGCGCGCCGAACGTCCTGATCGGAGGCCCGGTGTGAGCGGCGACGGGTACACCGGGCGCGGTGGCGGATCCACCGGCCGGCGCGGCGGATCCACCGGCCAGGGCGGCGCACACACCGGACGCACCGGACACGGCGCCGGGCACGGCGCCGGACACGGCAGCGGGTACATCGCGCGCGGCAGCGGATTCATCGGGCGCGGCTGGGGCTTCCCGCTGCGGACCGGCGCGACGGGCGGGATCGCCCTGGTCGAGCGGGACAAGGAGATCGAGGAGGCCATCGGCCTGATCCTCGGTACGGCACCGGGCGAGCGGCCGATGCGGCCGGAGTTCGGCTGCGGCATCCACGACTACGTCTTCGCACCCGGCGACGGCGCGACCGCCGGGCGGATCGCCCAGGAGGTCCGCACCTCGCTGGAGCGGTGGGAGCCGCGCATCGAGGTGACGGACGTGGTGATCGCGTTCGACGCGATCGAGGAGGGCACGCTCTACATCGACGTGCGCTACACCGTCCGGGCCACCAACGACCTGCGCAACCTGGTCTTCCCCTTCTACACGATCCCGTCCGAAGAGGGTTCGCCGGAAGGAGAGACACGCTGATGGCCCTGCCCTCCCCCAACCTGGACGACCGCCGCTTCCAGCAGCTCGTCGACGAGGCCAAGCGGTACGTCCAGCAGCGCTCCCCCGAGTGGACCGACCACAACGTGTCGGACCCCGGGGTCACGCTGATCGAGACGTTCGCGTACATGGTCGACCAGTTGCTGTACCGGCTGAACCGGGTGCCGGACAAGAACTACGCGGCCTTCCTGGACCTGCTGGGCGTGACCCTGTTCCCGCCGACCGTGGCGCGGGCCGAGGTCGACTTCTGGCTCTCGGCGCCGCAGCCGGAGACCGTGCACCTGTCCGCCGGTACGGAGGTGGCGACCGCGCGCGGGGAGGCGGAGGAGCCGGTGGTGTTCACCACCTCCGAGGACCTGCCGATCGTGCCGAGCGAGCTGGTCCGGCTGGTCACCGCGCCGAAGACCGGCGACCAGACCGACCGCACCGGGCCGCTGGGGGCGGGCAAGGACATCCCGTGCTTCTCGCCGCACCCGGAGCCGGGGGACGCGCTGCTGTTCGGGCTGCCCACCGCCGTACCCCGGTGCATCGTCGCCGTACGCCTGGACAGCCGGGTGGAGGGCGTGGGCGTCGACCCGCGTCAGCCGCCGCTGGTGTGGGAGGCGTGGGACGGGGCCCGCTGGCTGCCGTGCGCGACCGGTGACGACAGCACGGGCGGGCTCAACCGGCCGGGCGAGGTCATCGTGTTCGTCCCGGCCGGGCACACCGCGTCCGTCGTCGCGGGCACCCGGGCGGGGTGGCTGCGCTGCCGGGTCACCGCGCCCGAGCCCGGCCAGCCGTTCTACTCCGAGTCGCCGACGATCCGTGAGGCCGAGGTGTTCACGGTGGGCGGTACGGCCGCCGTCGAGCACGCGGAGACCGTCCTCGACGTGCCGCTCGGGGTCTCCGAGGGCGTGGCCGGGCAGCGGTTCTCGGTGAGCCGGGTGCCGCTGCTGATGGACGGGGAGCCGCCGGTGGTCCAGGTGTCGACCGCCGAGGGGTGGCAGATCTGGACGCCCGTCGAGCACTTCGGCGCCTCCGCGCCCGGTGACCGGCACGTCCGGATCGACGCCGTCTCCGGCGAGTTCGCCTTCCCGCCGGAGGTGCGGGAGCCGGACGGCACGATGCGCGCGTACGGTGCCGTCCCGGAGAAGGGCGCCCAGCTCCGGGTCCCCCGCTACCGCACGGGCGGCGGCTCGGCCGGCAACGTGGCGCGGGGCGCGATCTCCGTGCTGCGCAGCTCGGTCCCGTACGTCGCGGGGGTCGGCAACCGGGAGGCGGCGACCGGGGGCGTCGACGGCGAGAGCGTCGAGAACGCCAAGGTCCGCGCGCCCAACATCCTGCGCGTGCAGGAACGGGCCGTCACCGCGCGGGACTACGAGCTCGTCGCCCGCGAGGCCGCGCCCTCCCTGCGCCGGGTGAGGTGTCTGCCGGCCGTGGCGGGCGAGGCCGGTGCGGTAAGGGTCCTGGTGGTGCCGGACGCGGTCGCCAACGAGGGCGGCCACCTCCGGTTCGAGCAGCTGATCCCCTCGGACCAGGTGCTCGCGGCGGTGGCACGGCGGCTGGACGAACGCCGTCTGGTGGGCACCCGGCTGGTCGTGGAGCCGCCCGCCTACCAGGGCGTCACCGTGGTCGCCCGGCTGGTCGCGGCCCCGGCCGACGTGGACCGGGTGCGCGCGGAGGCGCTGGAGGCCCTGTTCCGCCACATCGACCCGCTGCGGGGCGGTGCGGACGGTGCGGGGTGGCCGTTCGGGCGGCCCGTGCAGTACGGGGAGGTCTTCGCCGTGCTCCAAGGGGTGCGGGGGGCCGGTCTGGTGGAGGAGGTCCGGCTCTTCCCGGCGGACCCGATCAGCGGGCGGCGCGGCGGGGCGGTGGACCGGATCGACGTGGCTGCGGGTGCGCTGGTCTTCTCCCACCAGCACCAGGTGATCGTCACCCCGAGCGGGCCGGGTGAGGGGGCGTGAGCCGGGCCGCCGTACCCGGGCTGCCGAGCCGCTACCCGATCGGGGAGCTGCTGCCCGCCCTGTACGCGGACGACGACCTGGCCCAGCGGTTCACGGCCGGGCTCGACACCGTACTGGCCCCGGTCCTGTCCACCCTGGACAACCTGCCCGCCTACTTCGACCCGTCGCTCGCCCCGGCCGACTTCCTGCCGTGGCTGGCGACCTGGGTGGGCGCCGGCATCGACCCCGACTGGCCGCCGGAGCTGCAACGGGCGGTGGTGACGCGCGCGGTGGAGCTGCACCGGTGGCGCGGCACCCGACGCGGTCTTGTCGAACACCTCCGGCTCTGCTTCGGTGTCCACGCCGAGGTGCGGGACGGCGGGGGCGTGGCCTGGTCGGACCGCCCGGGTACGGATCTGCCGCCGCCCCCGACCGGTGAACTGCTCGTACGGGTCTGGCCGGTGGCCCCCGGAGTCACGGTGGACGCGAGCCGCGTCCTGGACGTCGTCACGGCCTCGTGCCCCGTCCACCTCACCTGCCGGGTGGAGATCCTGCCGGGCCCGCCCGACGAGGCGCCCGAAGCAACACCCGTAGAGACAGGAGGCTGACGCGATGCGCTCGTGTCCGGCGTGCGGTACGGCCAACCGCGAGGACGACGACTTCTGCGGCAACTGCGGGTCCTACCTGGGGTGGTCCTCGGAGACGCCTCGGGGTGGGGGTGGAGCGGGGGCCGGTGGGGGTGCTGGTGGTGGTGCCGGTGGTGCTGGTGCTGGTGCTGGTGCTGGTGCTGGGGAGGCTGGGCTTGCGGAGGAACCGGTGGGGCCTGTGGGGCCTGTGGGGCCTGTGGGTGCCGTGGGTCCCGACGACCGGGTCGGCCCGGTCGGCCAGGTGGAGCCTGTGGATCCGGTCGCGGGGCCTGCGGGCCCGGCCACGGAGCCGGCAGCCCGGGTGACCGGCCCTCCGCGCCCGGCCTCCGAACCGGTGCCCCCGGCGACCCCTCCCCCGCTCCCCGCCACCGAGCCGCATGAACTGGGGCACGCTGCGGGTATGGAACGACGACCTGATCGCCGCCGGCAGCGGATTCCCGCCGCACCCGCACCGCGAC
>NZ_JBEYKR010000214.1:0-8511 GCF_040703535.1 Streptomyces sp. NPDC007346 | reverse complement strand
TCAATGCGCATCGACTTTACTCAGGCTGCCAACGTGGCCGGAGCTGGTGAGTTCTTCAAAGGCCTGGCCGAGTGGTGGGACAAACAGATGTCCAATCGGACTGCTTGCCCATGCTGTACAGCTCCCACCCCTCGGGCAGGCGAAGATCACCCACGTCCTGTGGGGCATACATGGAGAAGCTCAGCGCGCCGCGGTCCCGCGACCCGCCGCCCTTCGGGCTCAACCGGCAGAGCTCCGCACCGGTGGCCCAGTCGTTCCCGGACTCGTGACCGCGTCTCAGCGCGTCGACGACACCGTCCAATTTCCCGGGCCCTGACCTGTGGAACACGGTGTCGCCCGTCACGGACTCGACCTTCTTCGCCAGGGGTCCCGCGAACAGCCCGTCACAGACCTCCGCCGCCCCGACGAACGGTTCCTCCGCCGCGTCGTCGCCCGACCCGCATGCGGCACCCCCGGCGCCCACGGCCAGTACCAGCCCGACAGCGGCAACCAGGCGGCCTGCCCGCGCCGACCCCACGGTCCTCACCTCTCCGTCCGTCCTCATGTTCCCTCGTCAGCCGGTCTCCGGCGCCCTGCCTTGCTGGTTCTCCCGGTCGTTGCCGGTCGAGTAGCCGCTCCTCATCGACTCCTTCATGTCCTGACGGAATGCCCTGTCGTCCGCTGTCGTGTGGCGCCGAAGGAACGGGTTCAGGAACTTCGCGTCGTATTTGCCGTACCGCATGATCCCGCCGAGCAGTTGGTATCCGTACGGGTCACCAGGGGTGTCGTACTTGGAGAGCGGGATACGTTCCGTCCCGAGCTTGCGCAGCGCCGGTCCCCATTCCGCCGAGAACGTCTTGTCCTGCGAGGCGGCGGCCAGGTTGAGCCCGAGATTCTTCTGGAGCGCCTGGACGTCCTTGAGCCGCTGCTTGTCGAGTTTTCAGGTCCCGGTACGTGTCCGTCGCGAGCTGCCCGAAGAAGGCGAGGGTCTTCTCCGGGCCGAGCTTCTCGTAGAAGTTCTTCGAGAACTCCACCGACTTGCTGTTGTCCCTCAGCAGCTCGTTGAGCGCCTGGAGTTCGGTATGGGTGAGGTCGCGGCCCCTGGCGGCCGGCGCGGCGGCCCTGGCGGCCTCCTCCTGGTCCAGCTTCGTGTACGTGGGAGCGCTGAAGTCCTTGCGGTCGGTGACGTTGGCCTCAAGGGCGTTCTTCAAGGACACATCGGCGTCGTCACAGTTGTCGACGATCAGGTCGATCTTCTTCTGCCAGGCGGCGATGTTCTCCTTCTCCTGCCGCACCCACGCCGGATAGTCGGGCTCGGCCTTCATTCCGTCGGCGGCCTGGGTGGCGAGCTTGTCCAGCTTGCCCGCCATTTCCGACCAGTCGTCGGCCGCGGCCTTCAGCTTTGCCACGGGGGCGTCGACGATGTCCTCGTACTTCAGCATGTGCCTTCCCCCGCGCCCTACTTCAGGTATTCCGTCAGCTTGGAGATCGGTGTCAGGTCGCCCACGACCTTCACCTCGTCCTTGGCGTGCTGGGCCTTCGTGTAGTCCAGGTGGTTCGAGATGTGCGCGCAGGAGTCCAGCAGCGTCTTGAGCTGGGTCCGCCAGCGGTCGTGCACCTTGAGCACCGCCGCACCGCTTCTGAAGTTGCCGTTGGTGAGCGCGATCGCCGCGTCGAAGGTGGCGGGGCGGGCGTGGTCGCCGTCCTTCGACAACCTTGTCCTCAGGTCGTACGCGTCGTTCCCGATGGCGCCCAGGTCGTCCCGGTTCACCACCAGGTCGGGTGCGCCGCCACCGCCGCCCTCGGCCGGTGCGCCGTTGATCCGCATGGCGGTCCGCTCGGCCGCTGCCGCGCGTAACTCCGCCCATTCCTTGTCGAACGTCATGAATTCCCCCCTGTTTCCTCTGTTCCCGCTGCGCATTCCTCGCTGCGCTCAGGCTGTTCTTTTCAGCTGCTCCATCACATCGCGCATGTCGCTGATCAGGTCGGCGTGGTACGGCTCCGTCGCGGGGGCTTCGGGCTCCGCCTGTGGCGGCTCCTTGCCCTCGTCGGCGCCCGGGTAGTCCATGGAGGCGGAGAGGGTGAGCCTGATGACGGCTCCGCCCTCCACCACCCTCAGCTCCGAGGAGCCCTCGTCCAGGACCAGCAGATAGGCCCGGTCCCCGAGGCCGGGTACCGGTTCGATGTGCTGCGCCCCCTCGCCCCAGGGCGTTTCCGTCTTGCGCGCCTCGAATTCGGGCAGGGGGTCGGTCTCCTTGTGCAGTTCGGCCCTCATCCCCACGTGGAACCCGGGGCGCCACCCGTAGCCGTCCTCGGAGCCCTTGGGGGCGGTGACGGTCATGGCGCACGTGATGCTGTCGAGCGCCGGGTGCTCGATGCTCCCCGGCGCGAGGCTCGGCGCGTCGGCGCGCTCCCCCACCGACGCGACGAGCGCCTTCATCCGCAGCGCGGAACAGGAGTGTCCGTCCAGTCGGTAGCCGTGTGTGTCCGGCTTCGGGTCGGCGTCGCTGCCGTACGCGAAGACGGCCACCGCCCATATCGCGGAGGCTGTCAGTGCTCCGGCCGCGGCCCAGAGCACGTGGTGGCCGCGTCCGCGCCCGGTGGTCGGCTTCCGGTCGAAGCCGCCCACCGCCTCCGCGGTGTGCTCCGGTCCGAACTCCCCCACCAGCTCCGGCTCAGAGATCATGTCCAGTCCCCCCCTGGTCATACGGTGCTGGGCCGCACGCCCCCTTCTCAGCCCTTCGGGGCCGTCACCACCGCCGCCTGCGGTCGCACCGGCAGGCGGTTCACCGGGCGGCCGGTGGCCGAGCGGATCGCCGAGGCCACCGCGGCCGGGGCCGTCACGACGGGGACGGCGGAGGCCGGCTTGGCGCCGAAGGGGGCGACGACGTCGCGTTCCTCGACCAGTTTGACGATACGGATGTCCGGGGCGTCCAGCGAGGTCGGGAGCGCGTAGCCGGTCAGGTCGGGGTGGCGGATCAGGCCGCGGGCGGTGCGGAGGTTCTCGGTGAGGGCCGCGCCGATGCCCTGGGTGATGCCCGCCTCGATCCGGATCGCGAGCTGCGCCGGGTTGAGGACGCGGCCGACGTCCTGGGCGACCGCCATCTCCACCACGCGGATCGAGCCGAGCTCGATGTCGACGTCGACCACCGCCCGTACCGCGCAGAACGCGAGGCCCACGAAGGCGTCGCCCTGGCCGGACCCGTCCAGCGGCTCGGTGGGGTGGGGGCGGCACTGGGCGGTGGCCCACAGCTCCTTGCCGTCCATCGCCTCCATGACGGTGGTGGACAGGACCCCGTCGTACGAGGTGATCTTGCCGTCGGCGATCTGGAGCAGCTCGGTGGACATGCCGAACTTGTGGGCCAGCGGCTGGAGGAGCTGGGTGCGGACCATCTTCGCCGCCCGCTCCACCGCCCCGCCGGAGACCCAGGTGTGCCGGCCGTGCGTCGCCGGGCCCGCGGGCGGCTGGTCGGTGTCGACCGCTGCCACATGGACCTCGTCCACACCCAGGACCTCCTGGACGATCTGACGGGCGAGGGTCGTGAAGCCCTGGCCGGTCTCGACCGCCGCGCAGATCACCGTGGCGACGCCGTCGTGGACCCGGACCGTGGCCGTGGAGACCTCGTCCGCGCCCTCGGCGCCCAGCATGTGGACCATGCCGACCCCGTAGCCGACTCCCCGGCGGATCGCGCCGGGTTCACCCGCGCCCTCGGGGCCGCCGGGCAGCAGCCAGTCGTCCTCCGGGGTGTTCTTGGGGAGGGCGGGGAGGGGGTGGTCGCGGACCGCGCGGAGGAGTTCGGCCACCGGGGCCGGGCAGGTCACGGTCTGGCCGGTGGGGAGGATGTCGCCCGTCGAGAGCGCGTTGCGCAGGCGCAGTTCGGCCGGGTCGATGCCGATCTTGGCGGCCAGCTTGTCCATCTGGCCCTCGTACGCCGCGCACACCTGCATCGCGCCCTCACCGCGTACGTGACCGGAGGGCGGGTTGTTCGTCCGGACCGCCCACCCCTCGATGAAGGCGTGCGGGACGACGTACGGGCCGCACGCGAACGCCACGGCGGCGGCCAGCGACTCGGAGGAGTCGTCCGCGTACGCGCCCGCGTCCAGCAGGATCTGGGCCTCCACCTTGACCAGCCGGCCCTCCGCGTCCGCGTGGTGGCGGTAGCGCAGCAGAGTCGGGTGGCGGTGGGCGTGGCCGAGGAAGGACTCCTCGCGGGTGGCGGCCAGCTTCACCGGGCAGCCGGTGCGCAGGGCGAGCAGGCCCAGCGGGATCTGGAAGCCGGGGTCCTCGCGGTCGCCGGTCGCGCCGGGGACGCCGGTGACGACGACCTTGACCCGGTCCGGTTCCAGGCCGAAGCAGGCGGCGGCCAGGTCGCGGTCGGTGTGCGGGTCGGTGGAGGCGGTGTAGATCTCGACGCCGCCGTCCGGGCGGGGCACGGCGAGGCCGGCCTCCGCGCCGATGGGGGCCGGGTCCTGGCGGCCGATGCGGTACAGGCCCTCGACGATCACCTCACCGGTCGCCCCCTCGTCGCCGTACCGCAGGGGGATATGCCGGATCAGGTTGCCGTCCGGGTGCAGGGGCTCCGCCGCGAACGCCT
Organism: Streptomyces sp. NPDC007346; assembly: GCF_040703535.1. Taxonomy (NCBI): domain Bacteria; kingdom Bacillati; phylum Actinomycetota; class Actinomycetes; order Kitasatosporales; family Streptomycetaceae; genus Streptomyces; species Streptomyces sp. NPDC007346. Next base: position 3,937 of record NZ_JBEYKR010000214.1, on the reverse strand, counting down.
TCTCCGGGTCCGTGACCGGCTCCAGCACCTCGTACTCGACGGCGATGGCGGCGGCGGCCAGCCGCGCGGTGTCCGGGTGGTCGGCGGCGACGGCGGCGATCGGTTCGCCGTGGTGGCGGACCAGTTCGGAGGCGAAGACGGGGCGGTCGACGACCCGGCGGCCGTAGTTGCCGTCCCCGGGGACGTCCTCGTGCGTGACGACCGCGCGCACCCCGGGCATCGCGGCGGCGGCCGAGGTGTCGATGGACAGGATGCGGGCGTGCGGGTGCGGCGAGCGGAGCACGGAGGCCCACAGCAGCCCCTCGGCCCAGAGATCGGCGGCGTACGGGAAGGTGCCCTCGGTCTTCGCGCGGGCGTCGGCGGGCGGCAGCGAGGCGCCCAGGCCCATCAGGGGCGGTTCCTGGCCGGGGCCGTCGCCCGACCCGCCGGCGGCGGCGTCGATCCTGGGCAGGCTGGTGCTGGTCGCGTTGGCCGCGGTGGCCGCGTCGCCGCTCACGCCGCCTCCTTGTCGTTCGCTCCGCCGCGCCGGCGGCGGGTGACCTGTGGTGTCGCGTGGTGCTGTCCTGGTGAGGCGGGTCCGCGCGCGTGGATCACTGCGCGCCTCCCTCGTTCGGGTGGTGCTGTACGCCGCCGGCGCCCGGTTCCGCCTGGTGCGGGATGCGCGCCTCTTCCTGGGCCGGGGCGGTGGCGGCCGCCTCCGCGCTCGCCTCACGGCCCGCCACGACGTCCGCGACCGCGTCGAGGACGCCCCGGTAGCCGGAGCAGCGGCAGAGGTTGCCGCAGAGGGCCTGGCGGGTCTCCAGCTCGCTGGGGGCGTGGTTGCCCTCCAGCAGGTCGTGGACGGTCATCGCCATGCCGGGGATGCAGAAGCCGCACTGGACGGCCCCGCGGGCGGACAGGGCGCGCTGGACGTCGGAGGGTTCGCCGTCGACGGCCAGCCCCTCGACCGTACGGACCTCGCTGCCCGCGGCGGTGGCGGCGGGCACCAGGCAGGAGGCGACCAGGCGGCCGTCGACCTGGACGTTGCACGCCCCGCACTCGCCCTGCGAGCAGCCGTCCTTGGCTCCGGCCAGGCCCAGGCGCTCGCGGAGCACGTAGAGCAGGGACTCGCCGATCCAGGCGTCGCCGACCGGGCGGTCCACGCCGTTGACGTGCAGGAGGTAGGAGGCGGCGGGGTGTTCGCTGGGTACGTCGACGGGGGCGGCGGCCGGGTCGTGCGCGGGGTCGTGGGCCGGGTCCGGCTCCGATTCCGGTTCCGCTTCGGGTCGCGGGTCCGGTCCGGCCTCGGGGGCGGCTGTCGCCGTGTCCTCGGGGACGGGGTGCGAGGCGGGGTCGGAGGCCGGCTCGGAGGTGGTGGGCTGCGCGGACTCCTGCTCGGTGGCCTGCGCGTACTCGGTCGCGGAGGTGGCTTCCGGGTCGGTCGCGGGGGCGGCTTCGGGGTCGGTCGCGGTGGCCGCCGGGGGGTCCGTCGCGGGGGCGGGCGACGGGTCCGCTTCCGTGCCGGCCGGGGCTTCCGCTTCCTGGTCCTGCTCTCGCTGCCTCTCCTGCTCCCTCTCCTGCTCCCTCTCCTGCTCCGGTTCTGCTTCCGGTTCGGTCCGGTGGGCCGTCCCGGAGGCCGGCTGCGGCCGGGGCGTCGCTTCCGGTCCGGTGCCGGGGAGCGGGTGGGCGGCCTCGGGGGCGGCGGCGGGGTGCGCCGTCGCGTGCTCCTCGTCCGGCCCGGGGGGTACGGGCGCCGGAGGCTCCTCGGACTGCGGCTGCGGCTGCGTCGCCCAGGGGGCGGGGGCGCCGCCGGGCAGGGTGGCCGGGCGGGTGTCGTTCGCGTACCACTGCTGCGAGGCCGCGGCCGAGGCCAGGAACTCGCCCGACTCGTCCGGGAGATCCCCGTCCGCGACCGGGATCGTCCACTGGCCGGTGTGCCCGGAGGGGTCGGTGTGCCCGGAGGGGTCGGTGTGGCTGGTGTGCTCGGAGGGGGCGGTGTGGTCCTGGTGGCCCGTGTGCTCCTGGTGGCCTGAGTGGTCGACGTGGCCTGTGTGGTCCTGGTGGCCTGTGCGGTCACCGTGGGCTGAGTGGTCGCCGGAGTCCGCGTGGTGCGTGCGGTCCGCGTGGTCGGTGGGGTCGGCCGGAGCCGGGCCGGTGCCGGGTGCGGCCTGTCCCCCGAAGGCCTCGGTGAAGTTCCACTGGGCCGTGGAGTGCGACGTGTCCTGGTACGGCTGCGCGTAGCCGCCCTGCTCGTTCGGGTCCGGCCAGTGCACCGCGCCCGGAGCCGCCTCCTGGGCGCGCCGCTCGGCCTGTGCCTGCTGCTGGCTCTGCGTCTGCACGACCCAGCTGCCCGTCGCGGCCGGGTCCAGACCGGCGGCCGGGGTCAGCGGCAGGATCATCGGCGGTACGTACCCGTGGCCGGGGGCGGCCAGCGGGGCGCCGGCCAGGTCCTCCGGCGGCAGCTGGACGAACGCGGTGGCGTCCGCGTCGTACTCACCGCTCTGCGGCGTCGGCTCCCAGCCCCCGTACCGGGGGTCGGGGCCGTCGGCGTGCCCGTGCCGCCCCTGCTCGTCGTGGTGACCCTGCGGGTCCTGGCCGCCCTGCCGGCCGGGGTGTTCCTCATTGCTCACGACAGTGCCCTCCCCAGTGCGCGTCGGGCGAGCGCGGCGACGGTGCGCCGCAGGTGGAGTACGGCGGGGGACAGCGGCGGGGCCTCGGATCCGTCGGCCGGCGGTGCGTGGTCCGGGATGCAGGCGGCGGCGACGTACTCGCCGAAGGCCGCCAGCGCGTCGGGGGCCAGGCCCCGCTCGCCGTCCCAGTCGATCAGGGAGGCGATCCACCGCTCCGCCTCCAGCGGGCGCAGCGGCATCGGGGCGATGGCGCCGACCGCGCAGCGCACGCCGCGCCGGGCCGGGTCGAGCACGATGGCGACCGAGGCGGTGGCGCGGCCGGGGCCGGTGCGGCCGGTGGCCTTCAGGAACACCTGCGGGGCGTGCAGCAGCGGTACGCGGACGAAGCCGATCAGCTCGGCCGGGCCCAGCATCTCGCGCCCGGCCAGCAGGTGCGAGACGGGGATCTCGCGGCGGACGCCGCCGGGCCCGGCGACGACCAGTTCGGCCTCCAGGGCGGCCAGCACCGGCAGGGCGTCGCCGGTGGGCGCGGCGGTGGCGATGTTGCCGCCGAGCGTTCCGGCGTTACGGATCTGGGGTGGGCCCGCGGCGCGCGCGGAGGCGGCGAGGGCGGGGATCAGGGCGGCGAAGTCGGGCCGTCCCGTGCGGGCGTGGGTGAGGCCGGCGCCGAGCAGGGCGTGGCCGTCCTGGTAGTGCCAGCCGCGCAGCTCGCTGATCCGGCCGAGGCCGACCAGTCCCGAGGGGCGCAGGAGCCCCCTGTTCACGGCCGCCATCAGGTCCGTTCCCCCTGCCACGGGGACGGCGGCAGGCATGGCTTCCAGCGCCGCCACGGCCTCGTCGAGCGAGGCCGGCAGCGTCACCGACTGCATCGCCTGCGGTGCGTGCGTGGTCAACCCAGCTGCCCCTTCCCGGTCTCCCGGCTGGTCCGCCTGTTCCGCCGTACGGTACGTGTTCAGAGGCCGGACGTGGCAACTCTGGCACATCTTCGGATCGGGTCGGCGCGAGGGTCCGCGAAGGGTGGATCCGTCCCTGACCTGGGGGATGATCCGGTTTCGCACCTCTTCGGAGTGGAGGGTGAATTGCCACTCTTCAGCGATGCTTGTACGACTTATTCCGTTCGTTCTGCGGCCGGTTCGGTCCGCGGCGGTCCGTTCCGCTCCCGGTCCGGTCCGCGAACGGTCCGTTCTGCGGCGGGCCCGCGCCGGACGTGTTCCGGCCGGACGCGCGCCGGGCCCGCGCCGGGGCCCCAGCCGCCCGGGGGCCGGGGGGGGGGGGGGGGGGCCCCCACCACCCGCGGGGCCACCTCACGGGGGGCCGCGGGGGCGGGG
>NZ_JBEYKR010000213.1:0-8736 GCF_040703535.1 Streptomyces sp. NPDC007346 | reverse complement strand
GGCGCGGCGGGCGGCCGGGGACGGGCGCACCGGGGCCGGCCCGGCGGGCGGACCCTCGGTGCGGCGTCCTCGGCGCCCGGGTGCGGGCTCGGTCAGCCGGCGGATGTGCCGCCGTGGGATTTCCGGCCGGAGGATCTGTGGCCGTGGTGGGGGGCGAGCGACATGACGGCTCTCGGCTGTACGACGAAGGGACGCATCATCATCATGTCCTCGTGCTCGTAGACGTGGCAGTGGTGCATGAACCGTCCGGGCGGCCCGTCGAAGGTGGCGCCGACGGTGATGAGCTGGGCGGGCGCCAGCGAGATGACGTCCTTGGGGCCCTTCTCCGCTGCGGTGAGGGGGAGTTCGCGCAGCCGGCGGATCGGGGTCGTGGTGCCCATGCCGTAGCCGCCGCCGTCCAGTTCGAAGGAGGTGAAGGAGCTGACGTCGTACACCTCGCGGCTCAGCCCCTGGAAGGCGACCGAGTGGAGGTGCATGGGGTGCGGGAAGGCGCCTTCGGACTTCTCCAGGCTCAGGAACCTCCACCGTTCGGTGGCGCCCGCGGCGACGGTGAAGCGCACCGGGTCCTCGAAGGTGGCGGCGACCCGCCGGAAGGTGCGTACCGTGCCGTGCTCGTCCTGGATCTGGACGATCCCGTCGATGGGCAGCGGCCCTTCGGGGGGTTCGGTCTCCTCCATCTCCCAGAGTTCGGGGTCCTTGGGGTAGACGGGGGTGACGACGACGAGGCGTTCGGGGGCCGAGGCCGGGGGGCGGACCGGCTTGAAGGAGGTGGCGAGGCGGTTCGGCGGGACGAACGTGCCGTGTGCCGCCCGTGAGGCGACGCGGAACTCCATCAGGTCGGGCCGGGCTCCGGGCTCCGGGAGGGCGTTGACCAGGCGGAGCCGTCTGCCGCGCAGGGCGGTGAAGTCCACCAGGAGGTCGGCGCGTTCGCCGGGGGTGAGCGGTACGCCCGCGGTCACCGGGTCGGGCTTGGGCAGCAGCCCGCTGTCCGTACCGATCAACCGGAAGGCGCTGGAGGGGAGTTCGCGGCCCGACTCGTCGAGGATCTTGAGCAGGTAGGGCCGGTTGTTGGAGGCGTTGAGGGCCCGGAACCGGTACCACCCGGCGTCCACGTCCAGGTGCGGCCAGATCACCCCGTTGACCAGGTTGAACGGTCCGGTGAACGGGCGGACCAGCTCGTAGGGGTCGTCGGCGACGACGATGCCCTTGTAGAGGAGGTCGCCGGTGAAGGCCCCGTCGGCGTCCAGGTCGAGGTTGCGGTCGTAGATGACGAGCGGGATCTCCCGGTCCCCGGCGGGCAGGCGCAGGCGCCGCTCCTCCTCGTCCCTGATCAGGTAGGCGCCCGCGCCGAGCCCGGTCATCACGTTGAGGTGGGTGATGTGCATGGCGTGGTCGTGGTACCAGAGCCCGGCCGCGGGCTGGTCGTTGGGGTATTCGGCGAGCTGCGCCGAGCCCGGCAGCACGGCGTTCTCCGCCCAGCCGTCGTTGCCGCCGCCGGTGACGGCGCCGTGCAGGTGCACCACGGCCCAGGGCGGCAGGGCGGCCACGTCGGCGCGCGGCGTCGCGCCCTCGCGCCCCGGCCGGTCCCACATCAGGGGGAGTTCGGGGTCGTAGGCGAACGGGACCCGGACGGCCGGCAGCGGGTAGGCGCCGGTGAGGTCGTTCTCCCAGGCGATACGGAGCCGGCTGCCGCGCCGGGCCTCGATGGTCGGGCCCACGTGGGTGCCCTCGTAGGTCCACAGCCGGGTGAAGGGGAGGCTGCGGTGGAGCCGTACGCGGGCCGAGCGCATGGTGACGGTGAGCTCCCCCTTACGGCCGCTCAGCACCCGGGGGATGGGGAGCGGGTCGAGGAAGGGGGTGAGCGTGCGGGCCGCCTCGGCCGCCCTGCCCGCCCGCCTCGCCGCTTCCCCGGTGAGCCGGGGGCCCGCCTCGCGCGCCTCGCGCAGGGCGTCGGGGAGGTCGTCGAGCGGGGTGCCGTGGGCCGCGGTCATCAGGGCGGGCCGGGGCGGGGCGGTGGCGGCCAGGGCCCGGCCGGACCCGCCGGTGAGGGCGAGGCCGGTGCCCAGGGCCGCCCCGGTGCTCACCAGTCCGGCTCCGATGAGGAACCCGCGGCGGGCGACCGGGTGCGGCGGCTTCGAGGAAGGGCTCATGTCGGATCGGCCGCCATGCTCTCTATCAGGCTCTTGGGCCGCAGGTCGGTCCAGTTCTGCTCCACGTAGTCGAGGCAGGCCTGGCGGGTGTCCTCCGGGTGCGCCACGGTCCAGCCGGCGGGCACCTCCGCGAAGGAGGGCCACAGGGAGTGCTGCCCCTCGTCGTTGACGAGCACCAGGTAGGTGCCGTTCTCGTCCTCGAACGGGTTGGTCACCGATCCTCCTTTAACTTAGGTAAGGCTACCTTTACTTCAACGGTAGCGACCCTACCCACGTTGTTCTCGGTTGACTCATCGAATCCCGCAACTCCCTTGAGCATCAGGAGAATCGCTGGCCGAAAATGAACGCTGTGATTCCGGTCGGCCGCTCACGCGGTGCCGGTGCCGCGCCGCTTGAACAGCACCCAGGCCAGGTAGACCCCGCCCAGTACGGCCGTGGTGACACCCACCGGCAGCAGGTTGTTGCGCTGGGACTCCTCGACCACCTGGATCCAGCCGATCTTCCCGTCGGCCCACACCAGGGCGGTGAAGAACTGGCTGGAAGCGAGGTGCGCGGCCGACAGCAGCCCGGCGCCCACCGCCCCGGCGGAGAGCAGACTGACCCCGGGGCTCCGGCTGACCATGACGGCGATCTGGGGGGCCGCCAGCGCGATGAACGGGATGGGCCCGGCGCTCGCCACGGCGACCCCGCAGAGCCCGATGCCCAGCACGGTCAGGGCGAGCCGCGAACGGTTGACCCGGACACCCAGACCGGTCGCCAGGTCGTCGCCCAGCTCCATCATCCGCAGCCGCCTGCCGAACAGCAGCGCCAGGGGCAGCAGCACCACCAGCGCCACCGCCATGGTCTGCACCGAGCTCCAGCCCCGCCCGTTCAGCGTGCCGACGAGCCAGATGTGCGCGTTCTGGGCGTCGTTGAGCGAGGACCTGGTGAGCAGGTAGGAGTTGACCGAGCCGAGCATGGCGGTCACGCCGAGCCCGATGAGCACCAGCCGGATGCCGTGCAGCCCTCCCCGGCTCGCCAGCACCGAGACCACCAGGGCGGTGGCCAGTCCCCCGGCGACAGCCCCGGCCGCCACCGAGGCGGCGGCCCCGCCGAACGTCACGATGACCAGGATCGCGCCGGTCGCCGCACCGCTGTTGAAGCCGATGACGTCCGGACTGGCCAGGGCGTTGCGGGAGACGCTCTGGAAGATCGCGCCGCTGATGCCCAGCGCACAGCCGACCAGGATCGCCAGCAGCGCCTGCGGCAGGCGTTCCTGGTTGACGAAGTGGACGGCCAGCCGGTCGCCCGTCCCGTGGAACAGGGCGCGGACCACCTCGGGAACCGTCACCGGGTAGGCGCCGACGCAGAGGCTGACCAGCAGGAACACTCCGGCCAGCAGCAGCGAGCCGACGACCACCGCGCCGGTCCGCCGGTGCATCCGGAAGCTGACCCTCCCGGCCCAGAGCCGTACCGGCCGGGAGGAGTCCGTGGTGGGCCCGGCCGCCTCACAGGCGGGCCGGATCTCGGTCGTCGTCACAGCGAGGTCTCCTTGCGCCGGCACACCATGGCGATGAAGACCGGTGCGCCGATCACCGCCGTCACGGCGCCGACCTCCAGTTCGTCGCCCGGCAGCGCCACCCGGCCGATGATGTCGGAGACCAGCAGGAGGACGGGGGCGAGCAGCATCGAGTACGGCAGCACCCAGCGCAGGTCGGGCCCGGTCAGCCAGCGCGCCACCAGGGGGACGACGAGGCCGACGAAGGCGATCGGCCCCGCCGCCGCGGTCGACGCGCCGCACAGCAGGGTCACCACGACCACGGCGGCGATCCTGGTCCGGACGATGCGCGCGCCGAGCGCCCGGCCCAACTCGTCCCCGAGGGCGAGGGAGTTGAGCGAGCGCGCCAGCAGCAGCGCGATCACCAGACCGACGGCCACGAACGGCAGGAGCTGCACGACCAGCGCGGGTTCCCGTCCGGCGAGCGAGCCGACCATCCAGAAGCGCAGGTAGTCGTAGGTGGCCGAGTCGAAGACGGTGAGCCCGGCGATGACCCCGCTCAGGCTCGCGCTGACGGCGGCCCCGGCCAGGGCGAGGCGTACGGGGGTGGGCCCGGCCCGCCCGGAGGCTCCCAGGACGTACACGATGACGGTGGTGAGCGCCGCGCCCGCGAAGGAGAACCAGACCAGCGAGCCGAAGCCCGCGAGGCCGATGACGCCGATGCCGAACACCACCGCGGCGGAGGCCCCCGCGTTCACGCCGAGCAGCCCGGGGTCGGCCAGCGGGTTACGGGTGACGGCCTGCATCACCGCTCCCGCCACGCCGAGCGCCGCGCCGGTCATCAGGCCGACGAGGGTGCGCGGCAGCCTCAACTGCCGGATCACGTCGGTCGTGTAGGAGCCGTCGTCGTTCCAGATCGCCGTCCACACCTGGCCGAGCGAGGTGTCCTTGGCGCCGATCCAGGTGCTCAGCGCGACGAGGAAGAGCAGGAGTGCTCCGAGGACGAGCAGTCCGCCGCCGCGCAGGACGTGACGGACGGGGGTGGGTTCCTGGTGCTTGCGGACCGCCGGAACCGGGCGGCCCAGGGTGGACTGACCGGGCACTTCTTCCTCTCATCCACCCGTCCGGCGGCCACCGGGGGCGACTAACGCCCCGCGGGCACCACGTTCCGGGGCCTTGCGTCCGGACACATCCGACAGAGCCATCGCAGCCGTCACAGCCCGAGGTCGCTGAGGCGCGCCTCGTACCGGATGGTGAGGTCCTCGGGCTCGTCGGCCGGGTCGTCCCAGAGAGCCACCAGCTCGGCCCGCACGGCGTCGGGCAGCGCCTCGTACCGCTCGTTCCAGCTGTCGGCGTCCGGGATCCAGTAGCCGACGACCTTGAACCGGGTGGCGGGCAGCCCCAGCTCCTTGCGGAGGTAACGGCGTACGCTGCGCAGTGCGTTGGTCTCGCCCGCGACCCAGACGTAGCCGCCGGTCATGTCCGTGCCGGGCGGGATCGCGGCGCTCACCAGCTCGGCCAGCCGGCTGGCTCCGTGGCCGTTGCCGCCGTAGGTCCAGGTGACCTTGGTGCCGGGCAGCGGCTGGACGGCCTCCGGTCCCGGCAGTTCCACGACCACGCGGGTGGCCACCTCGGCCGGGGTGTTCTCCAGCAGGCGCGCCACGGCGGGCAGCCCGGTCTGGTCGGCGATCAGCACCTGCCAGGCGAGATCGTCCGGGGGGCTGTAGAGGCCGGTCGGGTCGTTCACACCGAGTACGTCGCCGGGCTGCGCACCGGCCACCCAGGTCGACGCCACGCCGTGGTCGTGCAGCACGAAGTCGACGTCGATCTCACGGCTCTCCGGGCGCACCGCCCGCACGGTGTACGTCCGCATCGGGGCGACGGGCCGGCCCTCGGGTGTCTCCCAGCCCTTCTCCGTGGTGATGGGCAGGGAGACGTCCCCGCGGTCGGGGCCGTGCGGGAAGAACAGGCGTATGTACTCGTCGCCGACCCCGGTGGACTCGAAACCGGCGAGCCCCTCGCCGTGCAGCGTGACGCGGGTCATCGTCGGGGTGAGCGGCTGGACTCGGGCGACGACGGCTCGGTGGATCGTCATGGGCACTGCCCCTTCGTACGCGGTGGTCGGCCTGGTCGCGGGGGCGACAGGGCGCGGAAAGGTCCATCGGATGCGGCTCCGAATTGACTTAGGTCAGCCTAACCTTCCATGGCGGGTAGTTCGATACCCTCCTCCAGGATGAAGCCGCAGGACAGGCGGGCCGGGGCGGCTCCGGCCGTGGCGAGGCCGTTCACCGTCCCGTCGAGATAGGTGCGCGGTGGCCCTGCCGCCCCCTTGCACCCGTGCCCCTCACGCACGACGACGGCCCCCGGCCGCGGTGCGCGGGCGGGGGCCGTCGTGGTCGGGGCCGTGGCCTCTCGGGGCCGTCAGGGGTCGGTGTCTTCCGGGCTGTCAGGAACCGGTGTCTCCCCGGCCGTCAGGACTCGGTGAGGACCGCGTCGATCTCGCGGAGGAAGTCCTTCAGGTCGTCGGGGGTCCGCGAGGTGATCAGCGGCCAGCCGCCCTCGTCGTCGCGGACCACCGACGTGTCGACCCAGGAGCCGCCCGCGTTGGTGATGTCGGTCTTCAGGGACGCGTACGAGGTCAGGGTCTTGCCCTGGACGTAGCCGCCCTCGACGAGCGCCCACGGGCCGTGGCAGATGGCCGCGACGGGCCTGCCGGACGCCGCGAACGAGCTGACGATCCGGGTGGTGGCCTCCTGGAGGCGCAGCGTGTCGGCGTTCAGCGTGCCGCCCGGGACGAGCAGCAGGTCGTACGCGGCGGGGTCGACGTCCGCCAGTGTGAGGTCGGGCCGCACCACGTCGCCGGGGTCGCGGTCGCCCACGAGGGTGCGGATCTCGTCGTCGGAGACCGCCGCCACGCTCACCTGGGCCCCGTTGTCGCGCAGGTGCTTCACGGGGACGACGAGTTCGTCCTGCTCGACCCCGTAGTTGGTGACGATCGCCAGGATCCGGCGGTTGCCGAGATCGGTGGTGGCCATGTGCTGCTCCTTTCCTCACGTGCTCATGCGGTCGGTCGTTCCTCGTTCGTCGCGCTCATCCCCCCGTGATGCGGACGCACTCCGCGACGGTGTCGCGGAGGCTTCCGGTCCGGTCCAGGATCTCGCGCTGGACCCTGGCCCCGTTGCCGCGCCGCTCCAGGGCGGCCAGCGCCTTCTGGGCGGCCTTCAGGTCGCCGCTGTCCTCCAGGGCGTCCCGCACATGGGCCACGAGCGCCTGGAGCACATCTGCCGCGGGCTCGGGCTGGAGGGTGCGGGGGTGGATCAGCCGGTCCTCCAGCCCCGAGCGGGCCGCCTGCCAGGACGCCACCCGCAGCAGCGCCACGCTGGTGTCCGGGGCAGGCTCGCCGGCCCGCCATTCCCGCGCGGCCGTCTCCACCAGCGCCCGCACCAACGTGGCCAGCAGCACCGTGTCCGCCGGGTCCAGGCAGACGTCCGCGATCCTGACTTCCACTGTGGGGTAGGTGTGCGAGAGGCGCGCGTCGAAGTAGACCATCCCCTCGTCCTTGAGCACGCCGGTGGAGACGAGCGCCTTCACCTGCTCGTGGTAGCGCTCGGCGGATCCGTGCAGCTCGACGGGGCCGGCCGACGGCCACCTGCCCCACACCCGGCTGCGGTAGCTGGCGTACTGGGTGTCCTGCGCCTGCCAGAAGGGGGAATTGGCGCTCAGGGCGAGCAGGACCGGCAGCCAGGAGCGCACCCGGTCGAGGACCGCGACGCCCTCCTCGTCCGACGCGACGGACACGTGTACGTGGCATCCGCAGGTCAGCTGCTCCTGGGCGGTCAGCCCGTAGCGCTCCGCCATCCACTCGTACCGCTCCCCCTTCCCGATCGTCGGGCTGACGCGGAGCGGCGAGGTCGCCAGGGCCGCGACGGAGGCTCCCACGTCGGCGGCGTGGCGGATCGCCTCGGCGCGCCACCGGTGCACCGCGTCGGCTATCTCGTCCATCTCGCGGCAGGGATGCGTGGCGAACTCCAGCTGCTGGCGGTGGAGCTCCGGCTCGAAGGCCGACTTGCCCTCCGCGTCCCTCTCGGCGAGGGCCAGCACGGCCGTGGAGAGCGCACGCGCCTGCCCGCTCTCCGGGTCGACCAGCAGCAGTTCTTCCTCCACGCCCACGGTCCGCACCGCGGCGCCCGCCTCTTCGGTGAACATCCGGAGATCAGGCCGAGAGGATGGAGTCGTCCTCGGGGCGGGCCCCCGGCAGCCCGTGCCGGGCGGCGACCAGCGCGCTGTCGACGTCTCCCGTGCCCGTCGAGACGCAGAGGGTGTAGGCGACGTCGTCCATGCGCTGCCGCGCCTCGGTGGAGCCGCTCTCCGCGTGCAGCAGGCGCAGGGCCTCGTACTGTTCGACGAGATTGCGCAGAACTGTGGGGTGGGCCATCAGCATGCGGGGGATCCTTCCGCGCGGTTCTTCGTGTGAATGTCGTGTGTCCGGGCTGTGTGCTCAGGCACAGCCCGAGTACCCCCGCCTGCTCCGGCCACACCCGCTGGTGTGCGAAGTCTCCTCGGCCCCGTCCCCGGTGAATCGTTCCTTCGGGGATGGGTACCCAGCAGGGCGAACCATTCTTCCCCGGACACTCCGGGGCAGCACGGAAGGAAGCTCTCATGACCGACCGCAGGCCGGAAGGCACCGCCTACACCGGGGCTTCCGGCAGCCCGCCTCCCGTACCGGCGGACATGCCGGACCAGCAGAACCAGGAGGGGGAGGACCCCCTCGACATTCCGGTGCCGGAGCGGGTCGCCCGGGAGAGCCGCGAGAACGGTGACGGGGACGACCTGGACGAGGCGGGCTCCGGCCGGAAGAAGCCGCGCAACGCCGGGGCGCACCCCGACAGGCATCCGACACCGGACGAGTCCCCGGGGTAGCCGCCCGGCGCGGACGTGCGAGTCATACCTGCGGGACGCGGCGCGTCCCGAAACGCCCTCGGGCCCCCGGGGCGCCGTAGGTGGCGGGGGGCCGCGGGGTGGTTCCACCCCGGAACCGCGGGGGGGTGTGTATGCCGATAGGAGAATCGGCGGGTGAGGTGAGTAATGGTGAAGTTTACTGTATAAAAT
>NZ_JBEYKR010000212.1:0-8773 GCF_040703535.1 Streptomyces sp. NPDC007346 | reverse complement strand
GCCGCGCAGCCCCTCGGCCGAGTGCACGGCCGCGCTGACCCCCAGGGTCAGCCGCCCGTCGTCGGCGAGCCCCGCCGAGAGCGGTTCGCGTACGGCGGCGAGCAGCGCGTCGGCGTGCAGGGCGGGGTCCTGTGCGGCCGCCGGGGGCTCCCCGGCCTGTCCGGCAGCCCCGGCGTCCGGGGCGGCGGCATCGGTGTTGTCGGTGTTGCCGGTGCTGTCTGAGGGGGCGCCTACCGTCTCAGGGAGGGGGGCGGGCGCGGCCGGCAGCGGTACGAGGGCGATGGCCTCCTCGCCCGTGTGGGCCACGGCGATCCGGTCGGCGGAGTCGGGACCGCTGACCGCCGGGTCGACGAGGATCTCCTCCAGCAGCGCCTGGGCCACCGGGCCGCCCGCGACGTCACCCAGGACGCCCGCCGGGCCGGACGCGTTCGCGGCGGTCCACTCGACCCGGGCCACCACGACCTGCCACTGCGGGGCGACGCCCAGGCCCGGCAGCAGGACCGGGGCGGCGACCCGGAGCCGGGCGGCGATCTCGGCCGGCGCGGCGCCCGCCTGGACCAGCTCCAGGACCTCCTGGGCGAGCCGGCGGCGTACCGTACGGGCCGCGTCACGGCGGTCGCGCTCGACCGCGATCAGCTGGGTGACGCCCTGGAGCAGGTCGAGCCGGGGGGCGGGCCAGTCCGAGGCGTCCGCCTCGACGGCGAGCAGCCAGTCGGAGAGCACCGACTCCCGGGCGTCACGGGCGGCCGGGACCGCGCCCCGGCCGGTGTTGCGGATCGGGAAGAGCGAATACGTCGTACCGTCGACCGCCGCCCGGTGCGGGCCCCGGCGGCCGGTGCGGGTCGCCGCCAGGTGGTGCCCGGCCAGGGCCGCGCCCAGTGAGCCGGGCAGCGGGGCGCCCGCCCCGGCGATCTGGCGGCCGGTGGGGGAGAGGACCCAGGCGCGCAGGTCCAGATCGGAGGTGAGGAGGTCCAGCACGACCTCGGGGCCGCCGCCCGCCGGGCCCGAGGTCATCAGCCGGCGGTGCCGGTCCACCACGGCGGCCAGGTCGCCCGCCCGCTCGCCGGAGACCTGGCGTACGACATGCTCGGTGATCGTTGCGAACGCGACGGTCTCGTGCACCGCGAAGAGCGGCAGGTGGTGCTGGGAGCACGCCTCGACCAGGTCGGCGGGGATGTCGCCGAGCTCCGCCTCGCCCGCCGCGAGCCCTGCCACCCCGGCCCCGGCCAGGATCCGGACGAACGGCTCGGAGTCCCCCGCGTCCCGGCGCCAGGCCAGCCCCGTCAGCACCAGCTCGCCGCCGGAGAGGTAGCGGCTGGGATCGCGCAGGTCGGTCGTCATGACACCCCGGACCGCACGGTCCAGCTCGTCCTCGCCGCCGAGCAGCCGCAGGCCCAGCGCGTCGGTCTCCAGCAGTGCGCGCAGCCGCATCTCGTCGCCGCCGATCATTTCCGTAGGGGTGGGGAGGGGGAAGTGGGTGAGTGAAGGAGTACGTCGGGTGGGGGACCACAGGGGTGAACGGGTACCTGTGAATTACGGCGAGGTCACTGATCCCCGCCATTCGTTCGAATCTACAAGACGAGGACGGAGACCAGCCAACTCCTTCAGTGTTTCGGTGACTGCACCCGCCGGGCCCTGGCTTGTGTACTGGGCCACACACCACGTGAACACCACATGAACGAGCCACACGAGCCAGTTCAGGGCCGGCCGTCCCCCGCCCCAGCGAACGACCCGATCGAGAAGAGAGCCACTCATGGACTTCCTTCGCCCCGCCGGCTGGGAGGAGGCGCTCGCCGCCAAGGCCGAGCACCCCTCGGCTGTGCCCATCGCGGGCGGCACGGATGTGATGGTCGAGATCAACTTCGACCACCGGCGGCCCGAGTACCTCCTGGACCTGAACCGCATCGGTGAGCTGTCCGAGTGGGAGGTGGGCCGGGAGAGCGTACGGCTCGGCGCCAGTGTGCCGTACAGCGCCATCATGGAGCACCTGCGCACCGAGCTGCCCGGTCTGGCGCTCGCCTCGCACACCGTCGCCTCCCCGCAGATCCGCAACCGGGGCGGGGTCGGCGGCAACCTCGGCACCGCCTCGCCCGCCGGCGACGCCCACCCGGCGCTGCTCGCCGCGGGTGCCGAGGTGGAGGCCGCATCCGTACGCGGAACGCGGATGATCCCCATCGACGCCTTCTACACGGGCGTCAAGCGCAACGCCCTGGAGCCGGACGAGCTGATCCGCGCCGTGCACATCAAGAAGGCCGACGGGCCCCAGCAGTACGCGAAGGTCGGCACCCGCAACGCGATGGTCATCGCCGTCTGCGCCTTCGGCCTCGCACTGCACCCCGAGACCCGCACGGTACGCACGGGCATCGGCTCCGCCGCCCCGACCCCCATCCGGGCCAAGGAGGCCGAGGCCTTCTTGAACGCCGCGCTGGAGGAGGGCGGCTTCTGGGAGAGCGGCAAGATCATCACCCCCGCCGTCGCCAAGCAGTTCGCCGCGCTCGCCTCGGGCGCCTGCAACCCGATCGACGACGTACGGGGCACGGCGAAGTACCGCAGGCACGCGGTCGGCATCATGGCCCGCCGCACGCTCGGCTGGACCTGGGAGCAGTACCGCGGCGCGGGCCGCACGCTGGAAGGAGCTGCGTAACCATGCGAGTCAATTTCACGGTCAACGGCCGTCCGCAGGAAGCCGACGACGTGTGGGAGGGCGAGTCCCTTCTCTACGTGCTGCGTGAGCGTATGGGGCTGCCCGGTTCCAAGAACGCCTGCGAGCAGGGCGAGTGCGGTTCCTGCACGGTCCGCCTGGACGGCGTCCCGGTCTGCTCCTGCCTGGTCGCCGCCGGCCAGGTCGAGGGCCGCGAGGTCGTCACCGTCGAGGGACTGGCCGACTACGCCAGGCACCGCGCGGACGCCCACCCCGGCGGCGGCTGCGCCACCGGCGACTGCGGCACCACCCTGGACGCCGCCAGGCGCTGGCAGTCCAAGCCCACCGACGGCCGGGCCGGCGAGGCCGCCGAACTCTCCTCGGTCCAGCAGGCGTTCATCGACGCCGGAGCTGTCCAGTGCGGGTTCTGCACCCCCGGCCTGCTGGTCGCCGCCGACGAACTGCTGGAGCACACCCCCTCCCCGTCCGACCAGGACATCCGCGAGGCGCTCTCCGGCAACCTGTGCCGCTGCACGGGGTACGAGAAGATCCTCGACGCGGTCCGCCTCGCGGCCGCCCGCCAGACAGAGGCGGTCCAGTCATGACGGTCCACCCGAAGGCCACATCCGTACCGTCCGGAACCCCCACCAAGATCACCCAGGGTTCGCCCACCAAGGGCGGCATCGGTGAGTCCACGCTCCGCCCCGACGGCATCCTGAAGGTCACCGGGGAGTTCGCGTACTCCTCCGACATGTGGCACGAGGACATGCTGTGGGGCCAGACGCTGCGCTCCACCGTCGCGCACGCCGAGATCGTCTCCATCGACACCTCCGAGGCCCTGGCCACCTCCGGCGTCCACGCCGTGATGACCTACGACGACCTTCCGGCCGAGATGAAGAACTACGGCCTGGAGATCCAGGACACCCCGGTCCTCGCCCACGGCAAGGTCCGCCACCACGGCGAGCCGGTGGCCATCGTGGCCGCCGACCACCCGGAGACCGCGCGCCGCGCCGCCGCCAAGATCAAGATCGAGTACCGGGAGCTGCCCCTCATCACCGACGAGGCCTCGGCGACCGCGCCCGACGCCGTACTCGTGCACGAGGGCCGCGCGGACCACCACATCGGCCACGTCCCGCACCCCAACATCGTGCACCGCCAGCCGATCATCCGGGGCGACGCCGACGAGGCGGCCGGGCGCGCCGATGTCATCGTCAGGGGCGAGTACACCTTCGGCATGCAGGACCAGGCCTTCCTCGGCCCCGAGTCCGGTCTCGCCGTGCCGTCCGAGGACGGCGGGGTCGAGCTGTACGTCGCCACCCAGTGGCTGCACTCCGACCTCGGCCAGATCGCCCCCGTCCTCGGCCTGCCCGAGGAGAAGGTCCGCATGACGCTCTCCGGCGTCGGCGGGGCCTTCGGCGGCCGCGAGGACATCTCGATGCAGATCCACGCCTGCCTGCTGGCGCTCCGCACCGGCAAGCCCGTCAAGATCGTCTACAACCGGTTCGAGTCCTTCTTCGGCCACGTCCACCGGCACCCGGCGAAGCTGTCCTACGAGCACGGCGCCACCAAGGACGGCAAGCTCACCCACATGAAGTGCCGCATCGTCCTGGACGGCGGCGCCTACGCCTCCGCCTCCCCGGCGGTCGTCGGCAACGCCTCCTCGCTCTCGGTCGGCCCGTACGCCGTCGAGGACGTCGACATCGAGGCCATCGCGCTCTACACCAACAACCCGCCCTGCGGCGCGATGCGCGGCTTCGGCGCGGTCCAGGCGTGCTTCGCCTACGAGGCGCAGATGGACAAGCTCGCCGCGAAGCTGGACATGGACCCCGTCGAGTTCCGGCAGCTCAACGCCATGGAACAGGGCACCCTGCTGCCCACCGGGCAGCCCTGCGACTCGCCGGCCCCGGTCGCCGAGCTGCTGCGCCGGGTCAAGGCCCGGCCGCTGCCGCCCGAGCAGGAGTGGCTGACGGCGGGCAGCGAAGGCACCTCCGTCGACATCCGGGCGCTGCCCGGCGGCCTCTCCAACACCACCCACGGCGAGGGCGTCGTGCGCGGGATCGGCTACGCGGTCGGCCTGAAGAACGTCGGCTTCTCCGAGGGCTTCGACGACTACTCCACCGCCCGTGTGCGGATGGAGGTCATCAACGGCGAGCCGGTCGCCACCGTGCACACCGCGATGGCCGAGGTCGGCCAGGGCGGCGTCACCGTGCACGCCCAGATCGCCCGCACGGAACTCGGGGTCAACCAGGTCACCATCCACCCCGCCGACACCCGGGTCGGCTCCGCCGGATCCACCTCCGCCTCCCGCCAGACGTACGTCACCGGCGGCGCGGTCAAGAACTCCTGCGAAGCCGTACGGGAGAAGGTCCTGGAGCTCGGCCGCACCAAGTTCGGTACGTACCACCCGGCCTGGGCCACCGCCGAACTCCTCCTGGAGGACGGCAAGGTCGTCACCGACGGCGGCGAAGTCCTCGCCGACGTGGCCGACGTGCTGGAGGACGAGGCGATCGACATCGAGCTGGAGTGGCGCCACCGGCCCACCGAGGCGTTCGACCTGCGCACCGGACAGGGCAACGGCCACGTCCAGTACTCGTTCGCCGCGCACCGCGCCGTCGTCGAGGTCGACACCGAACTCGGCCTGGTCAAGGTCGTCGAACTGGCCTGCGCCCAGGACGTCGGCAAGGCGCTCAACCCGCTCTCCGTCCTCGGCCAGATCCAGGGCGGCACCCTCCAGGGCATGGGGGTCGCCGTGATGGAGGAGATCATCGTCGACCCGAAGACCGCGAAGGTGCGCAACCCCTCCTTCACGGACTACCTGCTCCCCACCATCCTCGACACGCCGGCCATCCCGGTCGACGTGCTCGAACTCGCCGACGAGCACGCCCCGTACGGGCTGCGCGGCATCGGCGAGGCACCCACCCTGTCGTCCACCCCGGCCGTCCTCGCGGCGATCCGGAACGCGACGGGTCTGGAGCTCGACAGAACACCGGTACGGCCCGAACACCTCACCGGCACCTGAGAGGCGGGGCCGGGAGACCCCCGGCCCCGCCGGCGGCCTCCGCGTGGTTCCCCCACAGCCCTCCGGGCGGTGCGCACGGCCGGGAACGTCACACCTCTCCGCCCACCGCGCCGCCCGGAGCCCAACGAGTACCGCACCGCTCGCGGTTCTTCGCCGTGCCGGGACAGCACGGCAGCGCCTCACGGATCGCCCGTGCCTCCGGCACATCCGTATCTGCTTCTCCCGTTCGCCCCGGCCGTCCCCGGGTCGTGCAGCCGACGCAGTCATCCCAAATCCCGCATTCAGGAATCTCCAAGCGGGT
This sequence comes from Streptomyces sp. NPDC007346, assembly GCF_040703535.1. NCBI lineage: Bacteria > Bacillati > Actinomycetota > Actinomycetes > Kitasatosporales > Streptomycetaceae > Streptomyces > Streptomyces sp. NPDC007346. The sequence continues at coordinate 2,812 of NZ_JBEYKR010000212.1, read as the reverse complement.
GCCCCTGTGAACCTTGGGAGTCAGGCATCATGACCCAGCAGTCAGTGGAACCGAAGACCAGCGCGGAGGCCGCGGGCCCCGGCTCGCGCGTCCCCGCCGGAAGATCATGGCTCGACCGGTACTTCCACATATCCGAACGAGGCTCCACGGTCGCGCGCGAGGTGCGCGGCGGCGTCACGACCTTCATGGCCATGGCGTACATCCTCCTGCTCAACCCGCTGATCCTCGGCGGGGAGGACGTCGACGGGAACCTCCTCAGCCAGCCGGGGCTGATCACCGCGACCGCCTTCGCGGCCGCCGCGACGACCCTGCTCATGGGCTTCGTCGGCAAGGTGCCCCTGGCGCTCGCCGCCGGACTCAGCGTCTCCGGTGTGCTCGCCTCGCAGGTCGCGCCGAACATGACCTGGCCGCAGGCCATGGGCATGTGCGTGATCTACGGTGCGGTGATCTGCCTCCTGGTGGTCACCGGCCTCCGCGAAATGATCATGAACGCGATCCCGCTCGCGCTCAAGCACGGCATCACCATGGGCATCGGGCTCTTCATCGCCCTGATCGGCCTCTACAAGGCCGGCTTCGTCCACCAGGGGCAGGCGACACCCGTCTCCCTGGGCCCGGCCGGTGAACTCGCCGGCTGGCCCGTCCTGATCTTCTGCCTGACCCTGCTCCTCATCTTCATGCTCCAGGCGCGCAACGTCCCCGGCGCGATCCTCATCGGCATCATCGTCGGCACCCTGGTCGCCATCGCCCTCAACGCGATCGCCGACATCGACCCCAAGGCGTGGAGCAGCGGCCCGCCCGCCCTGGAGGGCGGCGCGGTCTCCGCACCGGACTTCTCGCTCTTCGGGAACGTCGAGTTCGGCGGCTGGGGCGACGTCGGCGTGATCACCGTCAGCATGATCGTCTTCACCCTGGTCCTGGCCGGCTTCTTCGACGCGATGGCCACCATCATCGGCGTCGGCACCGAGGCCAAGCTCGCCGACGACAAGGGCCGTATGCCGGGCCTGTCCAAGGCCCTGTTCGTCGACGGCGCCGGCGGCGTCATCGGCGGTGTCGCCTCGGGCTCCGGCCAGACGGTCTTCGTCGAGTCGGCCACCGGCGTCGGCGAGGGGGCCCGGACCGGGCTCGCCTCCGCCGTCACCGGCCTCTTCTTCGCCGCCTGCCTCTTCTTCACCCCGCTCACCGCGATCGTGCCGACGGAGGTGGCCTCCGCCGCCCTCGTCGTCATCGGCGCGATGATGATGCAGAACGCCCGCCACGTGGACTGGAGCGACCGCTCCGTCGCCATCCCGGTCTTCCTGACCGTGGTCCTGATGCCCTTCACGTACACCATCACCACCGGTGTCGCCGCGGGTGTCATCGCCTACTCCGCCATCAAGCTCGCCCAGGGCAGGGCCCGCGAGGTCGGCGCCTTCATGTGGGGCCTGACGGTGATCTTCATCGTCTTCTTCGCCCTCAACCCGATCGAGAGCTGGCTCGGCGTCCACTGACGCCCGAGCCCCTTCACCCAAAGGAGACACGCCATGCTGGACATCGCCGAAGAGCTGCACCGGTGGGTCTCGCAGGGACGCGAGTTCGCCGTCGCCACCGTGGTGGCGGTCAGCGGCAGCGCGCCCCGCCAGCCGGGCGCCGCCCTCGCCGTCGACCGCGACGGCACGGCCATCGGCTCGGTCTCCGGCGGATGCGTGGAGGGCGCGGTCTACGAGCTGTGCCGACAGGCCCTGGAGGACGGGCAGTCCGTCCGCGAACGGTTCGGCTACAGCGACGAGGACGCCTTCGCGGTCGGCCTGACCTGCGGCGGCGTCATCGACATCCTGGTCACACCGGTCCGGGCGGACGACCCCGCCCGCCCGGTGTTCGCCGCGGCGTTCGAGGCCGCCGCCCAGGGGACGGCGGCCGCCCTGGCCCGGGTCACGGACGGGCCCGAGGAGCTGCTCGGACTCCCGCTCCTGGTCCGGGCCGACGGCAGCCACGAGGGCGGGCTCGGCGGCCACCCGGCGCTGGACCGGACCGCCGCCGCCGAGACCCGGGCCCTGCTGGACGCCGGCCGCACCGGCCCTCTCGCCATCGGCGCGCAGGGCTCCCGCTGCGGCCGGCCGGTCCAGCTCCTGGTCGAGTCCAGCGTGCCCCCGCCCCGCATGATCGTGTTCGGGGCGATCGACTTCGCCGCGGCCCTGGTGAGGGCCGGGAAGTTCCTCGGCTACCGGGTCACCGTCTGCGACGCCCGCCCGGTCTTCGCCACCGCCGCGCGCTTCCCCGACGCGGACGAGATCGTCGTCGACTGGCCCCACCGCTACCTGGAGGGCACCGCCACCGACGCCCGTACGGTGCTCTGCGTCCTCACCCACGACGCCAAGTTCGACATCCCGCTGCTGGAGGCCGCCCTGCGCCTCCCGGTCGCCTACGTCGGTGCGATGGGCTCGCGCCGCACCCACCTGGACCGCAACGACCGCCTGCGCGAGGCCGGCCTCACCGACCGCGAACTGGACCGCCTGCACTCACCGATCGGCCTCGACCTCGGCGCCCGTACGCCGGAGGAGACGGCCCTGTCCATCGCCGCCGAGATCGTCGCGGTCCGGCGCGGCGGCAGCGGCGCACCGCTCACCGGGGCCCACACCCCCATCCATCACGACAGCAGCGGACAACCGCTCGCGTCGGTGGCCTGAGGCACCTGTGGGGTGCCGGCCATGTCCGGGTCCACGGCACCCGGCACCTCCCCGGACTCCGGGCTCCGCCGGCCAGCTGTTGCAGGGTACGGCCGAAGCTGCCGTCGCCATGAGCGATGCGCAGTTGTTCCAGCAGGCGCGGGGTGCGC
>NZ_JBEYKR010000211.1:0-9009 GCF_040703535.1 Streptomyces sp. NPDC007346 | reverse complement strand
AGCCGGCCTTGTTCCGCTCGTTGGTGACCCTGCTCAACACCGCACAGGCCGGCGCCACCCTGAACATCGACAGCCCTCGGCCACTGGCGCTGGGCCTCCGTCCACGCGCTGCCCGCGCTCCGCGCCGCGCTGGAGCCCGCGCTGCCGGTCATCGGCACCGTCCCGGCCATCAAGCCCGCCGCGGCGGGCGGGGGGCCGGTGGCCATCTGGGCCACCCCGGCCACCACCGGCAGCCCCTACCAGCGCGGGCTGATCGCCGAGTTCGCCGGAGCCGTCGACGTCACCGAGGTTCCGTGCCCCGGACTGGCCGACGCCATCGAGCACGGCGACGAGGCCGGCATCGACCGCGCCGTGGCCGCCGCGGCGGCTCTCACTCCGCCGGGCGTACGGGCCGTGGTGCTCGGCTGCACCCACTACGAGCTGGTCGCCACCCGCATCCGCGCCGCCGTCCAGCAGCCCGGCCACCCGCCGCTCGTCCTGCACGGCTCCGCCGGGGCCGTTGCCGCCCAGGCGCTGCGCCGGATCGGCGCCGAGGCCGCTCCGACGGCCGAACCCTCCGGCACGCTCACCGTCCTGCTCGCCGGACACCCCGGCGCCCTGCCGGGGCCCGCCCTGGCCTACGCGGAGGGCCGCGCCCTCCAGGCCGCCGCCCCCGCCCGCTGAGGCCGCGGCCCCGGGCCGGCCGGCCCGAACGTGGGTACGCTGCTGAACATGACGGACCACCCCGAGAGCGCGCACGGCTCGACGCAGGCACCGTCCACCGTCTGGACCGGCCGCGCGACCAACCGCATCCAGTGGCTCCTGGCCCTCGCGGGCGCGGGCTGCATGGCTCTGGGCATCGAGCTGGCCGTCGGCTCGCCCTGGTCCTCCGGGTTCGCCCCGCTGCTGATGTCCGTCATCGGCTGCCTCGCCGCCGGACTACTCATCCTCTTCGGGACGCTCGCCTTCGTCCATGTGGCCGTGAAGGTCGACGGGGACGCCCTGGAGGTCCGCTGCGGCCACGCCGGGCTGCCGCGCCGCAGGATCCTGCTCGCCCATGTGGTCGGCGCGGAGTACGTCCCGCAGGTCAACCCGCGCCAGTGGGGCGGCTGGGGCTACCGCTGGCGCCCCGCGCAGGGCACCGCCGTCGTCGTGCGCAAGGGCGAGGGCATGGCCCTCCGGCTCGGTGACGGAGGCACCTTCACGGTCACGGTGGACGACGCGGAGAGCGCCGTACGGTTCATCCGCCAACGCCTGCACCTGACCGCCGCGGCGGAGCGGGACGGGGACCGGCCACGCGGAGCCGCAGGAGGCTGACCGGCTCACGTGGAACCACCGGCCGCCGACCGACTCCCCCGGAGCCAGCAGCCGCTGATCGACACACGCGGAGCCACCGGCCGCCGACCGACCACGCGGAGGCGGGGAAGACCCCCGGCGGCCCCGGGCCAGCACCCCCGTACACAGCCGCTCACCGTAGACTCCGCCGGGTGAGCGCCACTATGACCCCCGTCGACGACCCGCGGCCCGCGCCGGCCCCTCCGACCGCCGGACCGCCGCCGCGGCTCCTGCGCCCGGCCGCCGCCATCCTCTCCGGAGTGCTGCTCTACGCGAGCTTCCCGCCCCGGCCGTTCTGGTGGCTCGTCCTGCCCGGCTTCGCCCTGCTCGGCTGGGTCCTGCACGGGCGCGGGATGCGCGCCGCCTTCGGCCTCGGCCTGCTCTCCGGGCTCGGCTTCATGCTCCCGCTGCTCCGCTGGACCGGCGAGGACGTCGGCCCGGTCCCGTGGCTCGCCCTCGCCACCGTCGAGGCGCTCTTCATCGCGGTGGGCTGCCTCGGGATCGCCGCCGTGACCCGGCTCGCGTACTGGCCCGTATGGGCGGCCGCGGTCTGGACCCTGGACGAGGCGGTCCGCGCCCGGATCCCGTTCGGCGGCTTCCCCTGGGGCAAGATCGCCTTCGGCCAGGCGGAGAGCGCGTTCCTGCCGCTCGCCGCGCTGGGCGGCACCCCGCTGCTCTCCTTCGCCGTCGTGCTGTGCGGCTTCGGGCTGTACGAGGCCGCGCGCCGCTTCCGTACGTACCGCTCCACCGGGGAGATTCCCCGCGCGGCGGTCGCCGGGGCGGCCGGCTGCGTTCTCGTCCCGGTGGTGGCGGCGCTCGCCGCGCTCCCGCTGGTCGACGGTTCCGCCGAGGACGGCACCGCCACGGTCGCCGCGATCCAGGGCAACGTGCCCCGCCTCGGCCTCGACTTCAACGCCCAGCGCCGCGCCGTCCTGGACAACCACGCCAAGCGCACCACCCAGCTCGCCGACGAGGTCAGGGCGGGGAAGGCGAAGCAGCCCGACTTCGTCCTCTGGCCGGAGAACTCCTCCGACCTCGACCCCTACCTCAACGCCGACGCCCGCCAGGTCATCGACGACGCGGTCAAGGCGATCGGCGCCCCCACCGTCGTCGGCTCGGTGGTCGAGAAGGGCTCGGAGAGCCTGCGCAACACCCTGATCGAGTGGGACCCGGACCAGGGCCCCGTCGACACCTACGACAAGCGGCACATCCAGCCGTTCGGCGAGTACATGCCGATGCGGAAGGTCGCCCGGTTCTTCAGCGAGGACGTCGACCGGGTGCAGCGCGAGTTCGTCCCCGGCACGAAGGTCGGCGTCTTCGACCTCGCTGGTACGAAGGTGGGACTGGTGACCTGCTACGAGGCCGCCTTCGACGACGCCGCCCGCGACACCGTGCTCCACGGCGGCCAGATGATCGCCGTGCCGAGCAACAACGCGACCTTCGGCCGCAGCGAGATGACCTACCAGCAGCTCGCGATGTCCCAGGTGCGGGCCGTCGAACACGGGCGCGCCGTCGTCGTCCCGGTCACCAGCGGCGTCAGCGCGGTCATCCGGCCCGACGGCACGATCGTCGAGAAGAGCGGCATGTTCACCCCCGACGCGCTGGTCGCCGAGGTCCCGCTGCGCTCCTCCCTCACCCCGGCCACCCGGATGGGCCCGCTGCCGGAGGCCCTCATCGCCCTGCTGGCCGTGGCGGGCCTGGGCTGGGTGACGGTGACAGCGGTACGGGCTCGGAAGGAGCGGGGGACCGCGCGGTAGCCCCGTACCCGGCCACGTAGGCTCGGACCCATGGCGACTCCCGACTTCATCCGCACCATCCGCGCCACCGCCGGACACCAGCTGCTCCTGCTGCCCGGGGTGACCGCCATCGTCTTCGACGACGAGGGCAGGGTGCTGCTGGGGCGACGCGCGGACACCGGGAAGTGGTCGGTCATCGGCGGCATCTCCGAGCCGGGCGAGGAGCCCGCGCTGACGGCGGAGCGCGAGGTGCTGGAGGAGACCGGGGTGCACTGCGTGGCCGAGCGGCTGGTCCTGACCCAGGCGCTCCAGCCCGTGCAGTACGCCAACGGCGACCGCTGCCAGTACCTCGACATCACCTTCCGCTGCCGGGCGACCGGCGGCGAGGCCCGGGTCAACGACGACGAGTCGCTGGAGGTGGGCTGGTTCCCGCTGGACGGGCTGCCGCCGCTCGCCGAGTTCGCCCTCTTCCGGATCAAGCAGGCGCTCACCGAGGGCCCGGCCTGGTTCCGGCGTACCTCGGTCGAGGCCTGACCCGACGCGCGTACCCCTGTCACGCCCTACCCGTCCGGCCCCCGCCACAGATGGCGCACCCGCAGCCAGACGTCCCGTGCCTGCCGGCCCGCGGTCGTACGGCTCTGCGCCACGAGCCGCCGGGCCTGCTGAGGCGTCTCCACCATCGGCCCCGAACCGCGCAGCGGCTGCCCGGCCGTCTCGTGGAGGAAGAAGGTGGCCACCAGGCCGATCACCCCGGCCGCCATCAGGTAGTAGGCGGGCACCATCTCGTTGCCGGTGGCCTCCACGAGCCCGGAGACGAACAGAGGCGTGGTGCCGCCGAAGAGCGAGACGGAGATGTTGAAGGCGATCGACAGCGCGCCGTACCGCAGCCGGGTCGGGAACAGGGCGGGCAGCGTCGAGGCCGCCGTCCCCGCGAAGCAGACCAGAAGCAGCCCCAGCACCGCGCAGCCCAGGGCGGGCAGCAGGATCCCGCCCTGCCTGATCAGCAGGAACGCCGGTGCGGCCAGCGCGATCAGGGCCACGCTGCCCGCCATGAACACCGGTCTGCGGCCCCAGCGGTCCGAGGTGCGGCCGACCGTCGTGATGGTCAGCACCACCAGCAGCATCGTGCCCAGGACGAGCAGCTGGGACGTGGTGTCCGGCTCGCCGAGCGTCTGGGACATGTAGGTCGGCAGGTAGGACGTCACCGTGTAGTTGGTGACGTTGTAGAGCAGCACCAGACCCATGCAGATGAGGACCGCCTGCCAGTGGCGGGTGAAGATCTCCTTGAGCCTTCCCTTCCCGGACTGGCGCGCCTCCTCCACCGGATCGTTCTCCTTGCGCGCCTGCGCCTGCGCCTGGGCCTCCTCCTCGCGCTGGAACGCCGGGGTCTCCTCCAGCTTGAGCCGCATGTAGAGCCCGATCAGGCCCATCGGGCCCGCGACGAAGAACGGGATGCGCCAGCCCCAGTCGGTCATCCCGTCGGTGCCGAGGACGGCGGTGAGCACGGTGACCAGGCCGGAGCCGAGCGAGTAGCCGACGAACGTGCCGAAGTCGAGCCAGCTGCCGAGGAAGCCGCGCCGCTTGTCGGGGGCGTACTCGGCGATGTACGTGGTGGCGCCCGCGTACTCCCCGCCGGTCGAGAAGCCCTGCACCAGACGGCAGACCAGCAGCAGGAGCGGGGCGGCGAAGCCGATCGCCGCGTACGTGGGCAGGAAGCCGACGGCGAACGTACTGGCCGCCATCATGATCATGGTGAGCGCCAGGACCTTCTGCCGCCCCACGCGGTCGCCCAGCGGCCCGAAGACCAGTCCGCCGAGCGGGCGCACCAGGAAGGCCGCGGCGAAGGTCGCGAAGGTGGAGACCACCTGGGCGCCCGGGGAGCTGGAGGGGAAGAACACCTTGCCGAGCGTTCCGGCCAGGTAGGCGTAGACGCCGAAGTCGAACCACTCCATGGTGTTGCCGAGGGCGGCCGCCGTGACGGCCCGGCGCACCTTCGGCGGGTCGGTGACGGTGACGTCCTGTTCGCGCAGCGACCTCTTCCGTCGCCGGATGACCGTACGGACCATCCGTTCCACTGCGGCGTTGTCGTTCCCTCGGCGCGGCACCTTACGATTCTTGGCCGGCCGCCCGCACCCGGCCTCCCGGGCGGCCCGCACGGGTGACCCGCCACCGGTGTGACGGACCCGCGTGTCGCACCGGGGGGAACCCGCTCGTCATGAGGATGGAGGCACCGACAGCGACGGAGGAGCCTGAAGATGAACGCCCGTTTGAACGTGCTCGGCAGCCAGGCCGCAGGCACGGTCCTGAAGAACCTCACCGCGGCGAACCGGGCGGTCTCGGAGACGGGGCTGCCCGCCACGACGCAGGAGCTGGTGAAGATCCGTGCCAGTCAGATCAACGGCTGCGGCTTCTGCACCGACATGCACACCAAGGAGGCCGAGGCCGCTGGTGAGACGTCACTGCGCCTCAACCTGGTCGCGGCATGGCGGGACGCCACGGTCTTCACCGACGCCGAGCGCGCCGCCCTGGAGCTGACGGAGGAGGGCACCCGCATCGCGGACGCGGCCGGCGGGGTCCCGGACGAGGTCTGGGCGCGGGCCGCCGAGCACTACGACGAGGAGCAGCTCGTCGCGCTGGTCGCCCTGATCGCCCTCATCAACGCCTTCAACCGGCTGAACGTCATCAGCCGGCAGCCCGGGGGCGGCTACGAGGCGGGCCAGTTCGGCTGACCGGCGCGCGGGAGGCCGTCCGCCGTGCCGGGCCGCGCTCGGACACCCGGCTCGTCCGGCTGGACCTGGCGGAGGCGGCCCCGGCGGCCGAAGCGCCGGGGCCGTCGCGGAGGTTGCGGACCTGTCCGGAAGGGGAGGCGGTCCAGCGGGGACCAGGATGGCGATGTACCGTCAGCTCAAGGCTCCCACCGGCGGTTATGCGGTCAACGGCCTTGCACGGACAGTGAGTAGAGGAGAGACATGAGCGTCGACGACGTTGAGTTCCGCCGCAGGATCCGCTCCGACGTCCCGCACTCGGCGAGGGTGTGGAACGCCTGGCTGGGTGGCAAGGACAACTATCCCGTGGACCGCGAGCTGGCCGACGCGGTGAGCGCGGCCTACCCGCAGATGGTCGACATCGCACGTGCCTCCCGCGCGTTCCAGTCCCGCGCGATCCGGCACCTCGCCTCGCTGGGCGTCCGTCAGTTCCTGGACGTGGGCACCGGCCTGCCGGTGGCGAACAGCACCCACGAGGTGGCCCAGGGCGTCGCGCCCGAGGCGCGGATCGTCTACGTGGACAACGACCCCATCGTCCTCGCCCACGCCCACGCCCTGCTGACCAGCGCCCCGGAGGGCCGGACGGAGTACGTGGACGCCGACCTGTCCGAGACGGACAAGGTGGTGGACGAGGCGGCGAAGACGCTCGACCTGTCCCAGCCGGTCGCCGTGCTGCTGCTGTCGACGCTGGGGCACCTGACCCCGGCCGACGGCATCAAGGTCGTCCAGCAGTACATGGCCCGGATGCCCTCGGGCAGCTACCTGGTGCTCTGCGACACGGTGAAGACGCCGCAGACGCTGGCCGCGCAGGAGGCGTACGACTCCGGCGAGAACCCCCCGTACCTGGTACGTGAGCCGGAGGAGATCACCGCCTGCGCCGAGGGCCTGGAGATCATCGAGCCGGGCTTCCTGTCGATCGCGCTGTGGCGCCCGGAGGAGGACGACCCGGTGCTGGTCGACCAGTGGGGGCTGGTGGCCCGCAAGCCGTAGGGCGGCGACCGGGGCACAACCGGGCGGCGGGGGCTCCAGGGGAGTCCCCGCCGCTCAGCCGTTCTGCCGCCGGGCCGCGGTGTCCTCGCGCAGCTCGCCGGTGCGGCGGGTCAGCGAGTCGATCCGGTCGGCCAGTTGCCGCTGCCCGGACGGCAGATGCGGCCGGACCGCCACCAGCGGGTCGACGAGGAGGGCGGCGTCGTCCGCGGCGAGGGCCTGGCGCAGGTGGTCCAGCGCGGAATCCGCGGGGGAGGGCAGGCCGCTCAGAGCGGTGACCTGACCGGCGAGCGAGCGCAGGTCCGACGCGTTCTGTCTGGCCCAGGTGGTGATCGTCCGGTCGGCCGCACGCCGGTCCCGGGTGGCCTTGACCCGCTGCTCCCCGGTGGAACCCAGGGAGCCGGGGCGCAGCCGCAGATAGCGCCGCTCGGCCGCCTGCCGGCTGGCGACCCCGAGCGGGTCGGCCAGCTCGGCCCAGCTGGCTCCGGCCGCGCGGGCGGCCTCGATCAGCCCGCTCTCCCAGCCCGCGAGCCGCTCCCGCACCTCCCGCAGCAGCTGGAGCGAGGCCAGTGCCTGGGCCCGGTCCTGGCCGCCCTCCACATCGTCGGCCTGGTCCGCCGTGGCGGTCCGGGCACCACGGACCGCGTCGTCGATGACCCCCAGCGCCGCCGCGGCGGCGAGGAGGGAGACGGCGCCCGGATCGGGCTGCTCCGCTGCTGGCACGGTGACTCCTCCGTTGATCCCGTCGTTGCTGTCGTCCTTCCGGTGACATTTCATTTGTCATCGAATGGATGACATGCTACAACGGATTCAGGTGAAACGTGCGGGCTACCGCCCGACCGACTGGAGGTGTTTCCGCCATGCTCATGCGTACCGACCCCTTCCGTGAACTCGACCGGATCACCGAGCAGATCCTGCGCCCCGGCACCTGGTCGCGGCCCTCGGCGATGCCGATGGACGCGTACCGCGAGGGCGAGGAGTACGTGGTGGCCTTCGATCTTCCCGGTGTCTCGCCGGACGCGATCGACATCGACGTCGAGCGCAACATGCTGACCGTCCGGGCCGAGCGCCGGCCGGCCGTCGACACCGACGACGTGCAGATGGAGCTCTCCGAGCGTCCGCTGGGCGTGTTCTCCCGGCAGATCGTCCTGGCGGACACCCTGGACACCGAGCGCATCGCGGCCGACTACGACGCGGGCGTACTGACCCTGCGCATCCCGATCGCCGAGCGGGCCAAGCCCCGCAAGATCTCCATCGGCGGCGACTCCGCGCGCAAGCAGATCAAGGGCTGAACCCGACGCCCGTCTCCATGACGGGAACCGGGCCGGATCTCCCCTTCCTTCCCTCCCTCCTTCCCTTCCGGCCAGGCGCCCGTCCTCACCCGAGGGGGGACAGCCCGAGGGAGCGGTCACCGTGACCCCGCGATGGGAGGCGTTCTTGGACCGGGTCCAGGAACGCGGCACGTACGAGAACCGGGAAGAGGCCGAGCGCGCCGCGCGCGTCGTGCCGGCCCTTCTCGGCTTCGGCCATCCGCAGCCGCCCTGATCGGCCGCCGTACCCCCCAGGGGGTGTACGGCGGCCCTTTCGGAGCAGAAGCCAGAGACGACCGACCCGCAGTACCCGAGACGACCGACACCGCAGTACGACGAGAAGGGCTGCCGCCGCCATGATTCCTGAGCCTCGGACCATCGCCGCCCCGAAGGCCATGACGTTCGACCGGCTGCTGGAGAAGATCAGATACGAGGGTGCCTACCCCACCAGGGAGCGGGCCGAAGAGGCCCTCTGTGCCGTACTGGGCGGGCTCGGAGCCCAGATCACCGGCGAGGAGCGGGTCACCTTCGCCGCCGCGCTCCCCAGGGAGGCCGCCCTGGTGTTCACCGCCGCGGCCCCCGGCATCGCCCCGTCCCCGGCCGCCCACTTCGTGGACGACCTGGCCGCGCGGACCGGCGGCACCGCGGCCACCGCCCGCTGGGACGCGGGCACCGTGCTGACCGCGGTCGGCGCACTGATGGACCCGGCCCTCGTCACGCGGATCATCGAGGCCCTGCCGACCGGCTACGCCCTGCTCTTCGGCCGCGCACAGCTCACCACGGCGGCCTGAGAACACCGGCCCCCACGCGCAGATAGTGTTCCTTGCGCACGAAGCCGCGGCAGATCACCAGTTCGTCTTCACGACTGCGAACCAGCAGCAGGTCTTCGATAGCGTT
>NZ_JBEYKR010000210.1:0-9062 GCF_040703535.1 Streptomyces sp. NPDC007346 | reverse complement strand
GGCGCTACGACCCATGAGCCGAGTGTACGTCCGGCCGGGCGCGCCCCGGCCCGCCGGGAGCGAAGCGGGGCACGTCAGGCGCGCCGAGGGGCCGTTCCGGGGCCGGTGCGGCGGTGCTGCCGAAGGGGCGGGGTCAGGAGGTCCCTTCCGCGAGCCGGACCGTGGAGAGAATCTTCCGTACGGTCGCGTCGGGCACTTCGTCTGCGACGCCGCGTACCCCGACGAACGTCCAGGAGACGATCTCGCCCTTCGCGTCCTCGAAGGCGAACGCGGTCGCGCTGCCGTCGAAGTCGCACCGGCCCTTCGCCTCGACGCCGGACGAGGTGGCCGTCGCGACGCTGCCGGTGAGGCCGGACTTCGTCGTGAAGGGCTCGGCGGGGCCGGTGGTCACCTTGTCCTCGTGCGGCTGGGCGTAGCTGCCGTAGACCCACAGGCGGGCGTTCTCCCGGGCCGCTTCCTCCGTGCTCCGGGCGCCGCTCTCGCCCCGCGAGCCGGCGGAGGCGAGCGCGGTCTCCTCCTTGGTCCCGTCGCTGTCCTCGTCGGAGAGGCACCACTTCTCCTTGAGGATCGCCGGGGCCGAGAAACCGACGAGCGGGGTCTCCTCGGGGTCACTGTCCTCGGCCACGTAACTCACCCAGGCGGTCGGCTTCGGCGCCCACTGGGCCGGTACGTCGAAGGCGATGCCGCGCTTGGGGTTGACCACGGTCTTCCAGCCGGGCACGAGGGGCCCCGCAGTCGCGGGCCCGTCGGACGGGGCGACGGAGTCCGCGGGCGTCGGCCCGGCCGCAGGCTTCTCCTCGTCGTCCCCGCCGAGGAGCAGGAAACCGGCGACCCCGGCGGCGGCGACCACGGCGGCCGCCGCACACACGGCGACGATCGCGGACCGGCGGCCACCGCCCGGCGGGGGTGACGGCTGCGGGTGGGCCGCTACACCCGACGGGACGGTCGGCGCCGCCCAGGGAGGGGGAACGGCCCCTCCGTACTGCTGCTGCCCTCGCTGAGGATAAGAGTGCTCGCCGCCGGGCGACTGCGATCCGTTGGTCATAGGAGGCAACCCTATGCACGGGCCCACCGGACGGTACGAGCACCCTGTGCCGCCGCTTCCGCACCCCTGTACGACCCGGGTCGCGCCCCCGTACAGACCGGGCCGTAGCCCCGTACGACCGGGGCCGCACCCCCCAGTACGGACAGGGCTGCGACCTCCGTACGGACCGGCCGACGCACCCCGGCCGAGAACCGGAATCCGATCTTCCCTTTGCGGCGGGCGCGGGACCGGAGTGGAATTGCGTACAGGGGCCAGTGGTTCTCCCGAGGAAAGGACGCGCCATGAGCGACACCGACTGGGGGGACGACGTCTACCAGCCCCAGGAACCGGAGGCATCCGACCCCGAGGAACAGCTCGGCGCCGAGGACACGCTCCTGGACCCCTCCGGCACCGGCGACCCCCTCGACGAGGGCTATTCGCCGCCGGACCGGCCCTGGGTGGTCGAGGGTCTCGGCACCACGGCTGCCGAAACTCTCAGGGGCGAGTCCCTCGACGCCCGGCTGACCAGGGAACTCCCCGAGACGCCCGGATTCACGGGCGACGGGGTGGGGGACCTGGCAGACGGGGACGGCGAGCTCTGGGACGGCAAGGTCGGCGTCGCCCGCGCCGGGCGGCTGACCCAGCAGGCGGACGGCAGCGTCCCGGCCACGCTGACCGCCAGCGACGTGGGCATCGACGGCGCGGCGGCCTCTGCCGAGGAAGCCGCGATGCACGTGATCCCCGAGGACGGGGACGACGAGACCCTGCTGGACGGTTCGCTCCCGGACGGCGCGCTCGGCGACGGTGCCCGCGCTTCTGGCGACGGTGCGGCTGGCGACGGCTCTCCCGCCGGAGGTCCTCCCCGCGGCGGCTCTTCCGCCGAGGGCTCCTGAGCGCCGCCACCACCGCCCCCGCCCCGTACCCCCTGACCGACCACCCCCGGAATCAGGAGCACACAGATGAGCGGCACCGCACAGATCGGCGTCACCGGGCTCGCGGTGATGGGCCGCAACCTGGCCCGGAACTTCGCCCGCAACGGCTTCACCGTCGCCGTGCACAACCGCACCACCTCGCGGACCGACGCCCTGGTGAAGGAGTTCGGCGACGAGGGCACGTTCGTCGCCGCGCGGACCCCCGAGGAGTTCGTCGCGGCTCTGGAACGCCCCAGGCGCCTGGTCGTCATGGTCAAGGCCGGGGATCCCACGGACGCGGTGATCCAGGAGTTCGCGCCGCTGCTGGAGGACGGTGACGTCATCATCGACGGCGGCAACGCCCACTTCGAGGACACCCGCCGCCGGGAGAAGGAGCTGCGCGAACGCGGGATCCACTTCGTCGGGGCGGGCATCTCCGGCGGCGAGGAGGGCGCACTGCACGGCCCGAGCATCATGCCGGGCGGCTCGGCGGAGTCGTACGAGTCGCTGGGCCCGATGCTGGAGAAGATCGCCGCGAAGGCGAAGGACGGCACCCCCTGCACCGCGCACATCGGCCCGGACGGGGCCGGGCACTTCGTGAAGATGGTGCACAACGGCATCGAGTACGCGGACATGCAGCTGATCGCCGAGGCGTACGACCTGCTGCGCCGGGTCGCCGGTTACTCCCCCGAGCGGATCGCCGACACCTTCCGCGGCTGGAACACGGGGCGGCTGGACTCGTACCTCATCGAGATCACCGCCGAGGTCCTCGCCCACACGGACGCGGACACCGGCAAGCCGTTCGTCGATGTCGTGCAGGACCAGGCGGAGCAGAAGGGCACCGGGCGCTGGACGGTGCAGATCGCGCTCGACCTGGGCGTTCCGGTCTCCGGGATCGCCGAGGCGGTCTTCGCCCGCTCGCTCTCCGGCCACGCGGACCTGCGCGAGGCGTCGCGGGAGCTGCCGGGACCGGTGGCGGAGCCGCTGGACGAGGCGGCGGCGTCGGCGTTCGCGGACCGGGTCGAGCAGGCCCTGTACGCCTCGAAGATCGTCTCGTACACGCAGGGTTTCCACCAGATCCGGGCCGGCGGCGAGGCGTACGACTGGGACATCGACCTCGGTTCGGTTGCGGCGATCTGGCGTGCGGGCTGCATCATCCGGGCGGCGTTCCTGGACCGCATCCGGGCCGCCTACGACTCCCGGCCCGAGCTGGTGAGCCTGCTGTCCGACGAGGAGTTCGGGCGGGAGATCGGGGCCGCCCAGGACGACTGGCGCGCGGTGGTGGCGGAGGCGGCCCGCCAGGGTGTGCCGACGCCCGGTTTCGCCGCCGCGCTGTCGTACTACGACGGGCTGCGCGCGGACCGGCTGCCCGCGGCGCTCACACAGGGGCAGCGGGACTTCTTCGGGGCGCACACCTACCGGCGTACGGACCGGGAGGGGACGTTCCACACGCTCTGGGGCGGGGACCGGTCCGAGACCGAGGCCGGCTGAGGCGTACGCCCCTGAGACGTACGCCCCCGGGGGCGCGGGGGCGGGTCCCCGGGCGGGCCACCCCGGGTGCGGGCGTGTGCGGGACGTGGCTTAGTGGGCTGCGAGCCCTGTACACGATCCGTCCGAGGCCTGGAGTGTGCGCGCATGTCCCAAGCCGTACCCGATCCCGTCTCCGTCCAGCCCGTCGTGGCTCCGCTGACCAACGCGGCGATCATCCTCGTCGGCACGGTCGAGCCGGGCGGCGAGGAAGCGGTACGGGAGGTGCTGCCGGACCTGGCGGCCGTCGCCCGCTCCCTCGGCTTCCGCCACCCCGACGCGGGCCTCGCCTGCGTGGCGGGGTTCGGCTCCGCCGCCTGGGACCGGCTGTTCGACGGACCGCGCCCCGCCCGCCTCCACCCGTTCCCGGAGCTGCGCGGCCGGCTCCACCACGCCCCGGCGACCCCGGGCGATGTGCTGCTGCACATCCGGGCCGAGCGGATGGACGTCTGCTACGAGTGGGCGGCGCAGCTGCTCACCAAGCTCGGCGGGGCGCTGCGGATCGTGGACGAGACGCACGGCTTCCGCTATCTCGACCACCGGGATCTGCTGGGCTTCGTGGACGGTACGGAGAACCCGGTGGGCGACGACGCCCGCTCGGCCGCGCTCGTCGGCGCGGCGGACGACCCGGAGTTCGAGGGCGGCAGCTACGTCGTCGTGCAGAAGTACCTGCACGACCTGGCCTCCTGGAACGCGCTCTCCGTGGAGGAGCAGGAACGCGTCATCGGCCGCACCAAGTTCGACGACGTGGAGTTCCCCGACGAGGAGAAACCCGCCGACTCCCACCTCGCGCTCAACACGATCACCGACCCGGACGGCACCGAACGCGACATCCTGCGGGCGAACATGCCGTTCGGGAACTTCGCGCAGGGCGAGTTCGGCACGTACTTCATCGGGTACGCGGCCGACCCCGACGTCACCGAGCGCATGCTCCGCAACATGTTCCTCGGTGACCCTCCCGGCACGCACGACCGCATCCTCGACTTCTCCACCGCGGTCACCGGCTCCCTCTTCTTCGCCCCGCGCGCCGACTTCCTCGACGCCCCGCCGCCCCCGCCCCCTCCGATCCGCTCCGGGGCCCGGCCGGAACCGGTGGCCGTACCGGTCCGGCAGGAGCCCCCCGCCGCCGGGTCGGACCACGGTTCGCTGCGCCTCGGCAGCCTCCAGGAAAGCGCCCAGTGATGAACAATCTGCACCGCGAACTCGCACCGGTCACCCCCGCCGCCTGGGAAGAGATCGAGGAGGAGGCGCGGCGCACCTTCCGCCGCCATGTCGCGGGCCGCCGCGTCGTCGACGTCTCCGATCCGGACGGTCCCACCACGGCCGCGGTCGGTGACGGTCATCTGCGCGACATCGACCCGCCCGCCCCGGACGTCTCGGCCCGAGCGCGTACGTCGATGCCGGTCATCGAGTGGCGGGTGCCGTTCACGGTGACCCGGCAGGCCGTGGACGACGTCGAACGCGGCTCCGCCGACAGCGACTGGCAGCCCGTCAAGGACGCGGCCCGCACCTGCGCTTTCGCCGAGGACATGGCGCTCATCGACGGGTACGCGGCGGCCGGGATCACCGGTCTGCGGGACGGCTCGTCGCACGACCCGCTGCCGCTGCCCGCCGATGCGCGGGACTATCCGGTGGCGGTCAGCCAGGCGGTGACGCGGCTGCGGCTGGCCGGTGTCGACGGGCCGTACCGGCTGCTGCTCGGCGCCGACGCGTTCACCGAGGCCGCCGAGACCTCCGACCACGGGTATCCGGTCAAGACCCATCTGAGCCGTATCGTGGACGGCGAGATCCTGTGGGCACCCGCGGTCAGGGGCGGGGTGCTGCTCTCGACCCGGGGCGGCGACTTCGAACTCCGCCTGGGCCAGGATCTGTCGATCGGCTACGCGGACCACGACGCCACCGGTGTCCACCTCTACTTCCAGCAGGCGTTCACCTTCCGGATGCTGACGCCGGAGGCAGTGGTCGGGCTCATCGCCTGAGGTGCGGCCGGTCCAGAGCCATCCGCCGAAGACCTGTGGGGGCAGCCATCACCGACTCCGGCCGTACGACACAGAAGCCTTCCGCACCGCTCGGACGGGCCACCGCATCGCCGGGCACCACCGGCCCGGCACCTACGGGCACCGCGCGACCTGCCTCTCCGGACAAAGCCTCCCTTGCGCCTGCGGGCACGACCTGGCCGGCACCTCCGGACATGGCCTCTTCGGCGTCTCCGGGCGCAGCTCGGCCGGAGCACCCGGGCACGGCCCGCCCGGAGCACCCGGGCACGGCTCGGCCGTCGTCTCCGGACACCGCCCGCCCGGAGCCTCCGGGCACCGCCCGACCTGCCTCTCCCGACACCGCCCCGCCGGCGTCTCCGGGCGCCGCCCGACCGGAGCCTGCGGGCGCGGCCCCGCCGACCGTCGACCGTTTCGACGCGGCCGTCCGGGCCGCCGTCGGGCAGGGGCTGTTGAGCGAGTCCCGCCCGGTGGCCGGGTTCATCGACACGGACGGGGTCCGTTCGTCCGTCACGGCGCTGCGGGAGGCCTTCGCCCACAGCCCCGGTGTGCTGCACACCTTCGCGGCCAAGGCCTCCTCCCTCATCCCGGTCCTGCGGCTGCTCGCCACCTGCGGCATGGGGTGCGAGGTGGCGAGCCCCGGGGAGCTGCGGCTCGCCGTCGAGGCCGGTTTCGCACCGAGGACGATCGTCCTGGACTCCCCCGCCAAGACCCGTGAGGAGATCCGGCTGGCGCTCGCCCTCGGGGTGGCCGTCAACGCCGACAGCCTCGACGAGCTCCACCGCATCGACTCCCTGCGCCACCGGGACGCCCCCTCCGTCCTCGGGCTGCGGGTCAATCCGCAGGTGGGCGGCGGCACGATCGGCCCGATGTCCACGGCGACGGACACCTCGAAGTTCGGGGTGGCTCTGCGCGATCCGGGCGCTCGCGAGGCGGTCGTGCGTGCCTTCGAGACCCGCCCGTGGCTCACCCGTCTGCACGCCCATGTCGGCTCCCAGGGCTGCCCGTTGGAGCTGATCGCGGCGGGCGTGGCGCAGACGTACGAGCTGGCCGAGGAGATCAACGTACGCCTCGGCACCCGGCAGATCACCAGCCTGGACATCGGCGGCGGGCTGCCGGTCAACTTCACCGACGACACCGTGCACCCCACCTACGCCGCCTACGTGGACGCGCTGACGGCGGCCGCCCCCGGGCTCTTCTCCGGGCGGTACGCGCTGGTCACCGAGTTCGGCCGGTCGCTCCTCGCGAAGAACGGCTTCATCGGGGCGCGGGTGGAGTACACGAAGGAGGCGGGCGGCCGCCGGATCGCGCTCACCCACGCGGGGGCGCAGACCGCCACCCGTACCGTCTTCATGCCCGACTCCTGGCCCCTGCGGATCGGCGCGTTCGCCGCGGACGGCTCACCCAAGCGCGGACGGGTGCTGGCGCAGGACGTCGCGGGGCCCTGCTGCTTCGCCGGCGATGTGGTGGCACACGGCCGGGAGCTGCCGGAGCTGGCCGAGGGCGACTTCGTCGTGCTGTACGACACCGGGGCGTACTACTTCTCCACCCCGTGGGCGTACAACAGCCTGCCGCGCCCCCCGGTGTACGGCTTCCGCTCCACGGCGCCGGGCGGCGAGGTGACGTTCGCGACGGTGCGGGAGGCCCAGACGATGGACGCGATCGCCGCGGAGAGCGGCCTGGCGCACGCGGAGGCGCTGACGGGGCCGGGCTGAGTCCGGCCCCGTACCGTGCGAACCGGCCGGCGCGGGGGCGGCTTCGGCGCCGGCCCCCGCGCACCCGCCTACGGCCTGCCGCCTACGCCCCGGCGGGCTCGGGCTGTGGCTCCGGGTCGGGCACGGGGTCCGGACCGGGTGCCGGGGGCTGCGGGATCGGGTCCGGGGCGGGCCCGGGAGGCACCGGCCCGGGGCCCGGCGGCACGGGCGGCGGGGTCGGCACGGGGGTGGGCGGACCCGGCACGGGCGGAGGCGTCGGCGAGGGCGGTACGGGTTCGGGGTACGGGTGGGTCATTTCGATCCTCCACAACAGCATGAAAGGGACAGATGGAGCTTTCCTCCACCGTCTCCCGGTGCGGCTGCCCGCGCCTGCCGAGTCCATACGTACGCACGGCCGCAGGCTCTCCCGTCACCCGCTGGGGCGGTCCATCGCCGAACCGCACCAACCGGCCGCCCGGCCGGCGCTACGGTCTCCACGTGACCGAGCAACCGCCTCCCGCGACCGGGGCCCCCAGTCCAACGTCCGCCACCGGCTCCACCGCCGCCGAGCCGGCGAACGCCTCGGCACTCATCCGCAACGACGCCGGTCAGTACCTCATGCACCTGTGCGACCACCTGCCGGGCCTGATCTGGGAGCCGGGAGCCTGGTCGCTCCTGGGCGGCGGCCGCGAACCGCGGGACCGGTCGCTGGAGGAGACGGTACGCCGGGAGCTGCGGGAGGAGGCCGGCCTCGACCTGCCCGTACTGGAGCCGTACGCCGTCGAGAACGCGACGGGCATGGACGGCACGACGGTCCCGGTGGCCGTCTACTCCGGCCGGTGGAACGGCGACCCCGCCGGGCTCACGCTCACGGAGGGAGTGATGCTGCACTGGTTCGCCCCGGAGGTCCTTCCCCGCCTGCGGATGAGCCGCTCGACCCTCGACCTGGTCCTGCGCCACGCGGCGGATGCGCGGCAGCCCCGGCCGGCGGCGCATGCGCCGTGTGCGACGGCCGTCCCCAACATCATCGGCGTCCATCTCCACCTGGAGGACGCCGACGGCCGGGTGCTGCTCGGCCTGCGCCACCCCGACTCCCCGTACGCCGGAGGGGTGCACCACTTCCTGGCCGGGCACTGCGAGCGGGAGTCGGCCGTCGCCTGCCTGGTGCGGGAGGCGGAGGAGGAGGCCGGTCTGGTGATCGACCCGGCCGACGTGGAGTTCGCCCACGCCGTCCACCTCGCCCACACGCCACGAGCGCAGCCACGGCTGCAACTGGTCTTCCGGGCCCGCCGCTGGCAGGGCACCCCCGAGGTCCTGGAGCCGGACCGGTGCGTCAGCTGGGGCTGGTGGCACCCCGACGACCTCCCGGAACCGATCGTCCCGTACGCCCGCGCGGCCATCGGGTCCATCCGCGCGGGGGTCCCGTACAGCGAGCTGGACTGGGGCTGAGGCCCCGCCCACACCGGCCCGGCACCCGTACCCCGACGGGTCCGGCCCTCATACCCCGACAGGTCCGGCCCCCTACCCCGACAGGTCCGACTCCCGTACACCGACAGGAAGGCGCCCACCATGTCCCTGCCGAGCGTGCTCGCCATTCACGCCCACCCGGACGACGAGTCCCTCTTCTCGGGCGGCGTGCTCGCCCAGCACGCCGCCGCCGGGGCGCGGACCGCGGTGACCACAGCGACCTGGGCGGAAGGGAGCCACCGGGTCACCGAGCTCACCCGGGCCCTGGAGATCCTGGGCGCGGGGGCGCCCCGGCTCCTCGGCTACGCGGCCGCCCGGGGGGGCGGGGGGGCCCCCCGGCGGCCCGCCCGGGGGGGGCCCCCGGCCCCGCGCAAACCCCCCCCCCCCCCCCCCCCCCCCCGGGGGGGGGGGCCCAACGAAAAGCAACCCCAGGCCGGGGGCCGCC